>JAOPXD010000215.1 GCA_025965315.1 Marmoricola sp. | reverse complement strand
CGATCCCGCGACCTCACGATTATGAGTCGTGCGCTCTAACCAGCTGAGCTACCCCGCCTCGGTAAACAGCCGCGCATCCGCGGCCATTCCCTGAGCCCCTTTACGGAATCGAACCGTAGACCTTCTCCTTACCATGGAGACGCTCTGCCGTCTGAGCTAAAGGGGCCTGCCCCGACGCGCCGGAATCTCACCGGTGCTTCAAGGCCGACGTGAAGGATACACAGGCTCGGGGGCCAGCACGAAATCGGATCAGCCGGTGCTCAGGAGTCCTGGATGCGGGCGAAGCCGACGGCCTCTTCGAGTTCGTACGCGACCTCGAGCAGGCGGGCCTCGTGCCCCTGCACCGTGGCGAGCTGGACACCGATCGGCATGCCGTTGCGACCCGTCGCCAGCGGCAGCGAGACCGCAGGGTCACCGGTCGCGTTCTGCAGCGGCGTGAAGCTGACCAGCTGGATCAGCCGCTCGATCACGACCTCGTACGGCTGCGCCGGGTTGAGCCAGCCGAGCTCGGGTGTCGGCAGTGCGAGGACCGGGGTCAGCACGGCGTCGTAGGACTCGAAGAACCTCGCCGAGACCCGCTTCGAGGCGGCCAGCCGGCTGAGGGTCAGCGGCAGCCTCCAGGAGTTGCGCAGCCCGTGCCGGGCCAGGCCCTTGCTCAGGTTGTCGGTGAGGCTGCGGTCGAACGTCGGGCCGAAGGTGCGCTTCCCGGTCCCGAGCATGAAGGTCGCCAGGAAGCTCCAGTACGCCAGGAAGTCGTCGAGGAAGAAGTCGGGCGCCGGGACCGGGATCTCCTCGATGTGGTGCCCGAGCGCCTCGAGCTGCTTGGCCGCTGCGCGGACGGCCTCGACCACCTCCGGGTCGGTGGTCAGGTCACCGATCGAGTCGATCACCACCGCGATCCTGAGGCGCTTGTGCCCCGGGCCGCGGACGTCGCCGATCGGCGGCAGCTTGAGGTTCCGGTAGTGCTTCTCGGACTCCCGGAGGAACGCTGCGGTGTCGCGCACGCTGCGGGACACGACGCCGTCGGCGACGATCCTCAGCGGCATCTCGCGCAGCATCTTGTCCTGCGGCACCCGTCCCCGGGTCGGTTTGAGGCCGACCAGTCCGTTGCAACCGGCCGGGATCCGGATCGAGCCACCGCCGTCGTTCGCGTGCGCGACCGGTACCGCCCCGCCGGCCACGAAGGCCGCCGAGCCCGCCGAGCTCGCCCCCGACGAGTACCGGGTGTTCCACGGGTTCCGGACCGGGTCCGCGTGCGGGAACTCGGCGCTGGCGCTGAAGCCGAACTCGGAGAGCTGGGTCTTGCCCAGGCCGATCAGGCCCTGGCCGAAGAACATCGATGCGAAGTCGCCGTCGGTCTTCGCCGGCTCGGCGCGGAACGCCGAGCAGCCCTGCTGGGTAGGCAGGCCCTGGACGTCGGAGTTGTCCTTCACGAAGGTCGGTACGCCGGTGAAGAAGCCGCCTCCGACCTCCTCGGCCCGAGCTGCCCGGGCACGGGCCCGGTCGAAGTCGGCGCACGCGAGGCCGTTGAGCTCGGGCTGGAGCTTCTCGACCCGGGCGATCGCCGCCCCGACCGCCTCGGTGGCAGATACCCGCCCGGCCTTGATCTCCTCGGCCAGGCCGACCGCGTCGAACTCGCCGAGGGCGTCGTCGGTGAAGGCATGGACCCGTGGCCGGGGTGGAGGCAACGTCATGGTGAGAAAACTAGTCTCCCCGAGGCCTCGTGGGGACCGTGCCACGGTCGGGTTTCAGGATCCTTGCTCACGGCGCTCAGCAATCGGTGTACGAAAACGGAGGGATTCGGACCGCGTCACTTCGAGGCGCGGATCTGTGCGCGTACTTCCTTGCGCGGGATCACCGGACTGCTGACGTAGGACTCGCCGCACACCCAGCTGCGCAGGTGCGCCAACCGTAGGTCTTCTGCCGCGCCCTGCGAATCAGTGAACTCCAGGCTGACGAAGCCCCATCCCTGAATGCCCTTCTCGCCGCCACGAAAGATTGCGACCTTGAAGCGAGAATCGAGCCGCGATGCAATCGGCTCGGCGATGGCGGAGTACCCGGCTCCGAAGACCATGTCTCCGAACCCATCTGTGAACGACATGAGCGGATCGAGCACTAACCGGGCAGGGGCAACTACGACCCTGAACCACTCCGTGCCGTCGTAAAACGGCGCATCTGGATGTTCAAGGTCCGGTCCGATAGACGCTTCTGCCATAAACTTGGCTCCGTCCTCTGTCGCCTGTTGGATCATTGGATCAGAAGAATCCCCGATTGATCGATCGGCGTCGTATAAGGGGACAGTTGTGAGCCGGCTCGGTCGCGGGCAGGCGTTGAGCCAATAGGACCGATGGACCATGCTCGGGCTATGGCGTGGAATCGAGATCTCGGCGAGCAGGTGTGGGCGCTTCACCTAGCCCTCACCAAAGCCGCGTTGATCGACCCATCGCTCTATTCGATAACCGCGGACGAGGCGTGCAACATCCGTGAGGACGCCGAGAATCGCGAAGAGCAAGAGGCGTTGGCCTGGATCCTTGCGGCGGCATCGCCGTTGGTCCCGCTGGCTTTCGTCCGGCAGGCGCAGGCAGTGGCACGTGAGATTTGGAGAGCAAGCGGATTTCCCGGCGGCCACGCCGATGCGGACGCCGAGGTGGATGCTTGGCTTCGGTGGCTTCCCGATAGTGGAGCTCCGCCGCCGTACAGCACGTAGATCACCATGCGCCCGCAACGGGACGGTTGCGCGCCGGTCAGTCAATGCGAGCCAATCCCGACCAACGCACTCTCGTACTGGTCGCGGCTGAACCTGAACGGCCCCAGTCCGCTCAGGTCCCAATCGCGATGTCCGTTGCGAAAGCCGTGCCACCGAACGGTCTCAGCATTCACCTCGACCAATGTCGTAAGCGGCCAGCATCCCCACTCGCCGCATTCGCAGCCGAGAAGCACAGTGTCGCCGTCATCAAACCAAGCGGCGACAGGATGCCCGAGGAAGTGGTTCAGATCGTCGTTGAACTGGTACGTGGCAAGCGGTGAGTAACTTCCAGCCAACCGCTGGTTGCCTTCTGCGAGAGCGTGCGGCTCTTCGACAGTTCGTGCCCAGTCCTTCAATTCGACGCCGTTGATCAGGATCGTCACGGACCGAAACTCGAATGATCCGTTTCGGTTCAAGCAATCCTGAGTTCGAGAACATCCACCGATTCAGCATACGGACATCGCCGGTTCACCAGGTGCCCTCAAACCGGCCCTTTGCGCTCACAACCCGTCAGCCCGCGCTCATTCGCACAGATCCGTCTCAGAATCCGTGTACGACATAGGCGTCGCAGAATCGCTGGGGCTGACGGGTTTCGGGCGCTGTTGAAGAAAGCGTCGCGGCGAGGTGTGGTGGGACGACGAGCGTTGCGAGTGTCTACCCGGGGCCGGGTACTGGTGGTGGGGTGACGTCGCGGGTTCCGGTGTGGTCGCGGAGGTACTGGTAGCCGTGGGGTGATCGCCAGAGGTACACCCCGGGTTCGAGCATGGTGTAGGCCCAGTTGGTGTGGGTCTTGAGGTTGTGGTGGTGCTGGCACAGGCACGCGAGGTTGTCGGTGTTCGTCTGACCGGGTGGTCCGTTGGGGTCGTAGGGCTGGGTGTGGTCCATCTGGCAGGCCCTGGCGGGGCGGGTGCAGAACG
>JAOPXD010000200.1 GCA_025965315.1 Marmoricola sp. | reverse complement strand
AAGGGCACCATCACGTCGAACGCCATCGCGTTCATCCGCTCGGGACGGTTCAGGGTCACCACGGCGACCTCGGGCACGGGACGCTCGACCAGGACGAAGCTCACGCTCGGAGCCTAGCGAGCGCGGCGCCCGCGGGTGTGACCCACAGCATGGGTGACCAGTTCGTCTGGACAGGTGTCCAGCCTTTACGATTGCTCCATGTTTGCTGCCCTTGGCCGTTTCGTAAACCGCTTCCCCTGGTACATCATCGGCGCCTGGGTGGTGCTCGCCGTCGTCGTCGCGATGTTCGCACCCAAGCTGACCTCGACCCAGGACACCTCCAGCTTCCTGCCCTCGAAGTACGAGTCGATCAAGGCGACCGACCTGCAGACGAAGGCGTTCCCGACCGCGACCCAGCCGGGCGCGATCCTGGTCTTCGACCGCGCCGACGGTGGCAAGCTCACGGCTGACGACTCCGCGAAGGTGACGTCGGTCATCGCTGCGCTCAACCCGAAGCTGAACAGGAAGGTCTTCCTGCCCGGTGCGGCGCAGCCGCCCTCGACCGACGGCAAGGTCCAGCTCGGCGTCTACGGGTTGTCCAGCAAGTCCACCGGCTTCGACGACACCGCGTTCAAGGCGGTCAAGGCGCTGCGCTCGGAAGCCCAGGCGATGGTCAAGGGGACCGACCTGCACCTCGGCGTCGCCGGCCAGGTCGCCCAGGGTTCGGACTCGCAGGACGCCTCCAAGTCCACCCTCGCGCTGGTGTTCATCGGCACGATCCTGATCATCGTGATCCTGCTCGGCTTCATCTTCCGCAGCGTGATCATCTGCCTGCTGCCGCTGCTGATCGTCGGCCTGGTATCGACGGTCGCGGACGGGTTCATCGCGTGGGCCAACAACCTGTTCAACCTCAAGGCCGACAGCTCGGTCGAGGAGATCCTGATCGTCGTGCTGTTCGGCATCGGGACCGACTACATCCTGTTCCTGCTGTTCCGGTACCGGGAACGGCTCCGTGCCGGTGATGAGCCCAAGCTCGCCCTGGTCAACGCCATGGAACGCGCGGGCGAGGCGATCGCCTCGGCCGGCGGGGCCGTCATCGTCGCATTCATGGCGCTGATCCTGTCCTCGCTGAGCGTCTTCCGGTCGATCGGTCCGGCGCTCGCGATCGCGGTCGCGGTCACGCTGCTGGCCGCCCTGACCCTGGTGCCGGCGGTCGTGTCACTGCTCGGCAAGCGACTCTTCTGGCCGACCAAGAAGTACATGATCGAGTCCGAGGGCGCCCAGTTCGCAAAGATCGGCGCCGCGCTCGGGAAGCACCCGGGCAAGTTCGCGGCCGCGTCCGGTCTGCTGCTCGCCGTGCTCGCCGTGTTCGCCCTCGGCTTCACGCCGTCCTTCGACTTCAACTCCAGCCTGCCCGCCAAGGCGGACTCCACCAAGGCCCTCAAGACCCTCGAGGCGCACCTTCCGGCTGGGGAGACCAACCCGATCACCGTGATGCTCGCCTCGACCAACGGCGACCCCATCGCCGCGTCGGCGCTGCCGGCGTACGCGAAGGACCTCGGCGCGGCCAAGGGCATCGACCAGGTCGCGCCCGGGGTGCTCTCGAAGGACGGGAAGACAGCGCTCTTCACCGCGATCCTCACCGGCTCGCCGACCTCGCAGGGCGCCGAGGACAACGTCCGCGGGCCGATCCGCGATGCTGCGCACAGCAACGCACCACCCGGGACCAAGGCGTACGTCGGTGGCCAGACCTCCGTGTTCGTCGACCTCGGCAAGGCGATGGCCCGGGACTACTCCGTGGTCTTCCCGGTGGCTGCCCTGATCATCCTGCTGATCCTGGCGCTGCTGCTGCGCAGCCTGGTCGCCCCGCTGTACCTGATGGCGTCGGTCGGCCTCGGCTTCACAGGCACCCTCGGTGCGACCGTGCTCGTCTTCCAGCACCTGAAGAACGAGAGCGGTCTGTTCTTCCTGCTCCCGATCTACATCTACATGTTCGTCGTGGCCCTCGGCACCGACTACAACATCCTGATGATCGCGCGCCTTCGTGACGAGGCACGGCTCGGGAAGTCGCCCGCCGAGGCCGCCGCGGAGGCGGTCAAGCACGCCGGGCCGACGATCGCCTCGGCCGGTCTGATCCTGACCGGTTCGTTCGCGACCTTCATGTTCGCCGGCAACAACCTGATCGTGTCGCTCGGCTTCTCACTGGCCTTCGGCATCTTCGTCGCGGCGTTCGTGATGGCGATGTTCTTCACGCCGGCGATCACGACCCTGATCGGACACGCAGCTTGGTGGCCCGGTCACGGGGACGAGAGCGAGGAAGAGCACATCGCCCGGACCGGTCACGGCCACCACGGCTGATCAAGGACGATCAGAGGGTGAGGCGTTCGCGGACCACTGCGGCCAGCCGGTCGGCAACCTGCTGAGCGGTGGCCGCCGACGCAGCCTCGACCATCACCCGCACCAGCGGCTCGGTGCCCGAGGGGCGCAGCAGGATCCTGCCGGTCTCCCCCAGCTCGGCCTCGGCCTCGGCAACCGCCGCGGCGAGCACCTCGTCGGCGTGCGTACGGGCCTTGTCGACCCCGGGAACGTTGACCAGCACCTGGGGCAGCCGGACCATCACCGCGGCGAGCTCGGCGATCGTGGACCCGGTGGCCGCCATCCGGTCGAGCACCTGCAGCGCGGTCAGGATGCCGTCACCGGTGGTGGCGAACTCCGAGAGGATGACGTGGCCGGACTGCTCCCCGCCGAGGTTGTGGCCGGACTGCTTCATCTCCTCGAGCACGTACCGGTCACCGACTGCCGTCTGCACGACCGTGATGCCAGCGGCAGTCATCGCCTGGACGAACCCGAGGTTGGACATCACGGTCGCGACGACCGTGTCCTGGTGCAGCACACCGCGGTCGCGGAGCGCGAGCGCCAGGATCGCGAGGATCTGGTCCCCGTCGACGACCTGACCTGCCGCATCGACCGCGAGACAACGATCGGCATCACCGTCGAGTGCGAACCCGACATCGGCACCGTGCTCGAGCACAGCAGCCTGCAGCACCCCGAGGTAGGTGGAGCCGCAGCCGTCGTTGATGTTCAGCCCGTCCGGATCGGCACAGATCGCGATCACCTCGGCGCCGGCGTTGCGCAAGGCTGTCGGACCGGCCACCGAGGCCGCTCCGTGAGCGCAGTCGAGGACGACCCTGAGGCCGTCCAGGGGCCGGGTCAGGGTGCTGTCGAGGTGGGCGGCGTACTCCTCGATCGCGGTCGTGTGCGTGCGCACCCGGCCGACATCGCCCGCGGTCGGACGGTGCCAGGGCTCCTCGAGTCGTGCCTCGATCGCGTCCTCGATGGTGTCGTCGAGCTTGACCCCACCACGCGAGAGGAACTTGATGCCGTTGTCGGGCATCGCGTTGTGCGAGGCCGAGAGCATCACGCCGAGATCGGCGCCGAGCGCGCCGGTCAGGTACGCGACACCCGGCGTCGGGATCTCGCCCAGGAGCAGGACGTCGACGCCGGCCGAGGCCAGCCCGGCGACCACGGCCGCCTCGAGGAACTGCCCCGAGATCCGGGTGTCCCTGCCCACCACCGCGGTCGGTCGGTGCCCGGAGAAGCTGCCGCGTTCAGCAAGGACGTGCGCCGCGGAAACGGAAAGGTCCAGGGCCAGCTCAGCGGTGAGAACACCGTTGGCCAGACCCCGGACCCCGTCCGTGCCGAAAAGCTTCGCCATATGCGGCGGAACCCTTAGCGCTTGCTGAACTGCGGCGCCTTGCGGGCCTTCTTGAGACCGGCCTTCTTGCGCTCGATGACGCGGGCGTCACGCGTGAGCAGCCCGGCCTTCTTGAGCGACGGGCGGTTGGCGTCGATGTCGATCGTGTTCAGGCACCGGGCCACGCCGAGACGCAGCGCGCCGGCCTGGCCGGTGATGCCACCGCCGTGGATCCGGGCGATCACGTCGAAGCGGCCCTCCAGCTGGAGCGTCGCGAACGGCTCGTTCACGACCTGCTGGTGGAGCTTGTTCGGGAAGTAGGAGTCCAGGGTGCGACCGTTGACGGTCCACTGGCCGGTGCCCGGGACGATCCGCACGCGGGCGACGGCTTCCTTGCGGCGACCGGTGGCGCCGGCAGGCGCGATGGTCGCCGGGCGGGCCGGCGTCTCCAGGTTGGGTGCGCTCTCGGAGGAGTACGCAATGCCTTCTTCGTTGACCTCGAAGGTCTCCTCGATCGACTCCGCGTCGACCTCGGTGATGTTGTTCGTGTCTTCAGCCACGGAAATTCCTCAATCTCGCTTCGAAAGTCTTACTGGGAGATCTGGGAGATCTCGAAGGGCTTGGCCTGCTGGGCCGCGTGCGGGTGCTCCGGGCCGGAGTACACCTTGAGCTTCTTGATCATCTGGCGACCAAGGCGGTTCTTGGGGAGCATGCCCCAGACCGCGTTCTCGATGGCCTTGCGGGCGTCCTTCTCCAGCAGCTCGCCCAGGGGGGTCTGACGCAGACCACCCGGGTAGCCGGAGTGGCGGTAGGCCATCTTCTTGGTGGCCTTGTCGCCGGACAGGTGCACCTTGGACGCGTTCACGATGATGACGAAGTCACCTGTGTCGACGTGCGGGGCGAAGATGGTCTTGTGCTTGCCGCGGATCAGCGTGGCGGCCTGGACGGCGAGCCGTCCGAGGACGACGTCGGTGGCATCGATGATGAGCCACTCGCGCTGGATGTCAGCGGGCTTGGGGCTGTACGTACGCACGTGTATGCCTTAATCCTCAGTTCGTGGTCGCAGCGGGAGATCCCCGTTGCGACGGTGCTGCTGCGACTTCTGACGAACACTGCCCGGCTCGATCTCGTCCGGGTCTGCGCCAGGCCCCGTGCGAGGGGCATGGCGCGGCAGGAGTTGCAACCACGAAGACTACCGGCGTCGGGCTGGGATGGTCAAAACGAGAGACGGGTGAGCGACGGCTTCCGGGCAGGGAATAGGTTGTGATCAGAGAGCACGACCGAGGCTAAGGAGCCCTTGTGTCCGACGACGTTGCCACCAGCGACACCAACTCCCTGACCGTCCGCGACAACCGGACCGGCAAGGAGTACGCCATCCCGATCAGCGACGGCACCATCAAGGCCGCCGATCTCGGGCAGATCCGCGTGAACGACGACGAGCCCGGCCTCGCGACGTACGACCCGGGTTTCGTGAACACCGCGTCCTGCAAGAGCGCGGTCACCTTCATCGACGGTGACAAGGGGATCCTCGAGTACCGCGGCTACCCGATCGAGCAGCTCGCCGAGAAGTCGAACTTCCTCGAGGTCGCCTACCTGCTCATCCACGGCGCCCTGCCCACCAAGGAGCAGTACGACTCCTGGGTGCACGAGATCACGTACCACACGTTCGTGCACGAGAACGTGAAGGGCTTCATGCAGGGCTTCCGGTACGACGCCCACCCGATGGGCATGCTGATGGCCTCCGTCGGAGCGCTGTCGACCTTCTACCCGGAGTCCAGCAACATCTCCGACCCGGACAACCGGCACATCCAGATCGTCCGGATGATCGCCAAGATGCCGACGCTGGGCGCCTGGGCCTTCCGGCACGCGCAGGGCAAGCCGTACATCTACCCGGACAACGAGCTCGGCTACACCGCGAACTTCCTCTCGATGCTGTTCAAGATGAGCGAGCACCGCTTCGAGGCCGACCCGCGGCTGGTCAAGGCGCTCGACGTGCTCTTCATCCTGCACGCCGACCACGAGCAGAACTGCTCGACCAACGCGGTCCGCTCGGTCGGGTCCTCGCAGGTCGACCCGGACTCGGCCGTGTCCGCCGGTGTCGGCGCGCTCTTCGGCCCGCTGCACGGTGGCGCCAACGAAGCCGTGCTGCGGATGCTGCGGCGGATCGGCTCCAAGGAGAACATCCCCGCCTTCATCGAGGGCGTGAAGAACGGCAACGAGAAGCTGATGGGCTTCGGGCACCGGGTCTACAAGAACTTCGACCCGCGCGCGACGATCATCAAGAAGGCCTGCGACGACGTCTTCGAGGTTACCGGTGTCAACCCGCTGCTCGCGATCGCGAAGGAGCTGGAGAAGATCGCGCTCGAGGACGAGTACTTCATCAAGCGGAAGCTCTACCCGAACGTCGACTTCTACTCGGGCCTGATCTACGAGGCGTTCCAGTTCCCGCCGGAGATGTTCACGGTCCTGTTCGCGATCGGCCGGACCCCCGGCTGGTTGGCTCAGTGGCTGGAGCTGACCCAGGACAAGGAGCAGAAGATCGCCCGTCCGAAGCAGATCTACACCGGCTCCCGGACGCTCGACTTCGTCCCGGCCGCCGAGCGCTGGAAGTAGCAGATCCGGTACCGGGTGCCGCTCGCGGTCGGTGCGCTGCTCGTCGCGGGCGCACTGGCCGGGTGCGGCTCCCCGGACCCGTCGGGGCGTCCGCTGCCGAAGACCGCCTTCGGACCTGAGGGCATGGCCGTCGAGCACGGCACCCTGTTCGCACCGGTGCCGGTGACGACCGGCCGGCCGGTGGCGGGGATCCCGTGCCGCGCCCCGAAGAAGCCGGCGTACCACGTGCACACCCACCTCGCGATCTACGTCGGCGGGCACCTGCGACCCGTCCCCGCCGGGATCGGCATGGTCGGTCCGAAGGCGCACCAGACCCGCACCGGCCCCCAGCTCTACGGCCCGCGCTGCTACTACGACCTGCACGTGCACGCCCAGGACGGCGTGATCCACGTCGAGGGACCCGCCCGACGCGTCTACACGCTCGGCCAGTTCTTCGCGCTCTGGGGACTGCCGCTCTCCGCTGACCGGGTCGGGCCGTACCGCGGCCGGGTGACGGTGTACGTCGACGGTCGGCCGAGCCTGGTCGCACCGCAGGACATCGTGCTGGTCCAGCGCCGGGTGATCCAGATCGACCTGGGCGCGGACGTGGCGCCGCAGCCGGTCGACTGGTCACACTTCTGAGCGTGACCACCGCCATCCGTACTGCCGGAGTCGTCGTCTCCACGCTCTGCGCCCGCGGCCTGGCCGGCGACGACGCCCTCAAGGGCGGCGAGGAGGGCGGCCGCGACACCCTGTACGGCGGCCCGGGCGACGACCACCTGTACCTGACCGACCAGACGCGACAGAACGTCACGGTCCGCGGCTGCGAGACCGTCACGACCACACCGATCAACTAGTTGTAGTTCCCCGTGACGTTGTGAACGCGGTTGGCGGGGGCGAGGCCTCCGATGCCGGTGTGGGGTCTGTGGTGATTGTAGAAGTGGAGCCAGTCGACGTAGGCGTCTGCGCGTTCTTGGTTTGAGAGGTAGGTCTGGGCGTAGGCCCATTCGGCGGCGATGGTGCGGTTGAAGCGTTCGACTTTGCCGTTGGTCTGCGGACGGTAGGGGCGGGTGCGTCGGTGTTTGACGTCTTCCCCGAGGGCATTGGCGAACGCGTGGGATCGGTAGCACGAACCGTTGTCGGTCATGACGGCCCGGACGCTGATGCCGGCATCGGCGAAGAACGCCCGGGCTCTGACCCAGAACGCGGCCGCGGTTTCCTTTCGTTCGTCGGGGAGCTGTTCGGAGTAGGCCAACCGGGAGTGGTCATCGACGGCGTGGTGAAGGTAGACGTAGCCGCGGGAGGATGATGCTCCTGCGCGGGCAGCCCGTTTCGTGCCAGAGAGGGCTTCCCTGTGTTTGGTTGATCCGCGTCCGAACGCTCTCCATCCACCACCGTCGGGGATCTTGCCGAGCTTCTTGATGTCGACGTGGACCAGGTCCCCGGGCGCAGTTGCTTCGTAGCGGACCGGTTTGGGCTTGCGGACCGGCAGTCCTGTGGCTTGGTCGATGTGGGCCAGTAGCGGCATCCGGTAGCGCGCCAGGACCCTTCCGACCGTCGAACGTGGGACTCCGAGGTGGTAGCTGATCCGGTGCGGCCCCCAACGGCGGCAGTGACGCAGCTTGATGATGCGGCGCTCGAGTCGCTGGGCCGAACGGTTCGGGCACGAGCGCGGCCGAGACGACAGATCAGTCATCGGCAGACCTGCCCGATAGCGGGCCGCCCACTTCGCTGCCGTGGCAGGTGAGACCTGGAATCGTTCGGCGGCCCTGCGGGCCGGCCAGCCGCTCTCGACGATCAACTTGGCGAGCCGCTCTCGACCGAGCGGAGTCAACGGGGCGTTAGCGTGGGTCATGAGGACCTCCAGTAGGCGGGTTGGTGTCGTAACCCCCTCCGTACTGGAGGTTCTCGCTATCCGTCTAGGCCTACGTGTTCACAACCTGCCGGGGAACTACA
>JAOPXD010000192.1 GCA_025965315.1 Marmoricola sp. | reverse complement strand
CGCCGACGAGGACAACCGTACGGACGTCTACAGCTCGGGTGGTCCGGGTGGACAGTCGTTCAACACCACCGACTCCGCGGTGCGGCTCACGCACCTCCCGACCGGCACGGTGGTGTCCTGCCAGAACGAGAAGTCGCAGCTCCAGAACAAGGCTTCCGCGATGGTGGTCCTCAAGGCCAAGCTCCTCGCGCTGAAGAAGGCCGAGGAGAAGGCTCACCTGGACGAGCTGAAGGGTGACGTGCAAGCGAGCTGGGGCGACCAGATGCGCAACTACGTCCTGAACCCGTACCAGATGGTCAAGGACCTGCGGACCGAGTACGAGTCCGGCAACCCGCAGTCGGTCCTCGACGGCGATATCGACGGGTTCCTGGAGGCCGGGATCCGCTGGCGCCGGGGCGCCGAGGCGCAGCACTAACGCGCCGAGCAGTTCCACGTCCCCGGCAGGTTGGGACCGCTCACCTATGCTCGAGCAGTGGTCGGACGCGCGATGCGCGGCCCTGCTGGATCCTGTCCCCGAGACCGGCCACCGAAGACCACGTGATCCGATTCGAGAACGTCTCCTGCACCTACCCGGGCCAGACCCGGGCTGCCCTGGGCAACGTGACCGTCGACGTCGAGAAGGGCGAGTTCGTCTTCCTCGTCGGTGCGTCCGGCTCCGGCAAGTCGACCTTCCTGCGCCTGGTGCTGCGTGAAGCGCGCCCCAACCAGGGCCGCGTCTACGTGGCCGGCAAGGAGATCAACCGGCTGGCCAGCTGGAAGGTTCCCGGGCTCCGGCGCAAGATCGGCACCGTCTTCCAGGACTTCCGGTTGCTGCCCAACAAGACGGTCTCCGAGAACGTGGCCTTCGCGCTGCAGGTGATCGGCAAGCCGAAGAGCCACATCAACGCGGTGGTCCCGGAGACCCTCGAGCTGGTCGGTCTGGAGGGCAAGGGCGACCGGATGCCCGACGAGCTGTCCGGCGGCGAGCAGCAGCGCGTCGCGATCGCGCGGGCGTTCGTCAACCGTCCGCAGATCCTGATCGCCGACGAGCCGACCGGAAACCTGGACCCGAACACCAGCGTCGGGATCATGAAGCTGCTCGACCGGATCAACCGGACCGGCACCACGGTGCTGATGGCCACCCACGACGCGAGCATCGTCGACCAGATGCGCAAGCGCGTCATCGAGCTCGCGGACGGCGAGCTGGTCCGCGACCAGGCTCGCGGCGTCTACGGATTCCAGCACTAGAGAGTAGAGATGCAACTCACCTACGTCTTCTCCGAGACCCGGACCGGCCTGCGTCGCAACGTCTCCATGACGGTTGCCCTCGTGGTCACGATCTTCGTCTCGCTCACCCTCGTCGGGATGGGCTTCCTGCTCAACACCCAGGCCCACAAGGCCGAGAACTACTGGGGTAGCAAGCTCCAGATCACCGTCTATCTGTGCAACGCGACCACCAAGGCCCCGCACTGCGCTTCGGGCGCGGTCGACGATGCCCAGACGGCAGCCATCACCCAGGTCCTCAAGACCCACCCCGAGGTGGCGTCCTACCAGTACCAGAGCCAGGACCAGGCGTTCGCCGTCTGGAAGCGGATCTTCATCAACCAGGACACCGCCGAGCGGGCGATCTACTCCATCGTGAAGGCCTCGGACCTGCCGGCGTCGTACCGGGTCAAGCTCAAGAACCCGAACGACTTCCGCGGTGTGGAGTCCGCGCTCGCGGGGATGGACGGAGTGGCCTCGGTCCGGGACCTGCGTACCGTGCTGAGACCGATCTACCTGTGGATGGCCGTCCTGAAGTGGGGCGCGATCGGCATCGCGGCGTTCCTGCTGATCGCTGGCGTGCTCCAGGTCGGGAACACGATCCGGCTCGCGGCGTTCGCGCGACGCAAGGAGATCGGCATCATGAGGCTCGTCGGCGCCTCGAACCTCTACATCTCGCTGCCGTTCCTGATGGAGACCCTGGTAGCAGCGCTGATCGGGATCGTGCTCGCGGCCGCTGCGCTGGGGGCGTTCATGTGGCTGGTGGTCTATCAGCACCTCCGCGCCAATTCGCACATCGTCGAGTGGGTCGACTGGCACGACACCCTGGTGGCGCTGGGATGGGTCGCCTCGATCGGCGTCCTGCTGACCGTGGTTCCGACACTCCTGATGACCCGCAAATACCTCAAAGTGTGACTTAGGTCAGTTACCGTCACTCTGTTCACTTCTTCCCCAATTTGAACAGGTCGACATCGTGCACCGCACGCTTCCTCGCGCTCCCCGTGCCACCCGTGGCCGCGTCCTCCGGATGCTGGCTGTGGTCGTCATGTCGGTCGCCGTCGTGGCGCCGCTGGTGCCGAACGCCCAGGCCGACAACCTGCACAACCGGAAGAAGCACGTCCACCAGAAGATCCGGCACGCCAGGACCGACTTCGACGACTCGAGCACGGCGTTGGTCGCCGCGAACCGGAGTCTCCAGGCCGCCAGGGGGCAGCTCGTCGTCGCCCAGGCCGCCCTCGCCTCGACCCAGGCCCAGGTGGGCGCTGCCGAGACAGCCGACCAGGACGCGCAGGCGAGGCTGACGGCTGCGGTCTCCGCGGAGACGGTCGCCGAGCAGAACCTCGCCGTCGGTACCCAGAACGTCGTCGACCAGCGCGGCGAGATCGGCCGGCTCGCTGCCGCCGACTACCAGTACGGCGACCCGGCACTCCTGGGCCTCTCCGCCATCCTGAACACCCAGGACGTCGAGGGCCTGGCCACCCAGCTCAACACCGTCGACAACCTGATGCAGCGTGAGAAGAACCTGCTGGCCGATCTCAAGGTCACCGAGGCGAAGCTCAAGGCTCAGAAGACCGCCGTCGCCGCAGCGCAGCAGGCAGTCTCCGAGCAACGCCAGGCCGCTGCCGCGACCCTGGCCCGCAAGCAGGCCCTCGAGACCCAGGCCGCCCAGAACCGCGCCGAGGTCGTCCGCCTGGTCAGTACCCGCGCCGTCGCCCAGCAGCACGCCAGGGCGATCAAGGCCGCCGACGTCCTGAAGCTGAAGCAGCTCCAGAAGCAGGAGGCCCGGATCAAGCGGATGATCCTGGCCCGTGCCCGCCACCACAAGGGCCGCGGCTTCAGCGGGAACTCCGGCGGCTTCCTGCTCCCACCGGTCGCGAACAGCTACATCACCTCTCCGTACGGGTGGCGGATCCACCCGATCTACCACTACTGGGGCCTGCACGATGGCGACGACTTCCACGCCCCGTGCGGTGTTCCCGAGCGTGCGAGCGCGTCCGGCACCGTGATCGATGAGTACTTCTCCGATGTCTGGGGCAATCGCCTGTTCCTGGACGTGGGCAAGGTCAACGGCAAGGACATGACGCTGATCTACAACCACATCAGTGCCTACCGCTCGCACACGGGCGAGCACGTCAAGCGCGGGCAGACCGTCGCGCTCGCCGGGACCACCGGCTGGTCGACCGGCTGCCACCTGCACTTCACGGTGATGGTCAACGGAACCGCCGTGGATCCGCAGAAATACATGTAGCGCTCGCCTGCGAGACTGTCTCCCATGCCCAAGGACCCACATGCCTAAGGAGCAGGGGCGCAAGCTGATTGCGCAGAACCGCAAGGCGCGTTACGACTACCACATCGAGGACGTCTTCGAGGCCGGCCTGGTGCTCGTCGGCACCGAGGTGAAGTCGCTGCGCGCCGGTCGGGCGACCCTGGGCGACGGTTTCGCCGAGATCCACGAGGGCGAGGCGTTCCTGCACGGGGTGCACATCCCTGAGTACACCCAGGGCACCTGGACCAACCACGAGCCCCGCCGGGTTCGCAAGCTGCTCCTGAACCGCCACGAGATCGACAAGATCGACGCCAAGGTCAAGGAGCGCGGCTTCACGCTCGTGCCGGTGTCGATGTACTTCAAGGACGGCCGCGCCAAGGTGGAGATCGCCCTGGCCCGCGGCAAGAAGTCCTGGGACAAGCGGCACGCGCTCGCCGAGCGGGAGGCGTCCCGGGAGGCCGAGCAGGCGATCAGCCGCCGGCTCAAGGGCAGGACGGACTGACCCGCCTCAGCCGAGGAACGGCCCGGTCGGGATCGGAAGGTCGGCGTAGGTGACGATCCCGGGTCGTGCCGCCACCACGCCGTGGATCGCGTTGACCACCGGCATCCCGGTGATGGTCATGCCGATCCCGTGC
>JAOPXD010000175.1 GCA_025965315.1 Marmoricola sp. | reverse complement strand
CTCACCCGGCGAACGCCGCGGCTCCCTCCGTGTGACCTTCGCCACCGCAGCCGGATCTGGCCGGGAACGAAATCTCCGGCGTACGCTCGGGTAGTTGTCATTGAGTAGTCCGGTACCCCCTGGGACTGGAACGAAAGGCGATGAGCCCGCATGACCCGTATCGGGGTTGTTGGCGCCGGCAGGGTCGGCGCTGTCCTTGCCGCTGCGCTGCGCGCTGCCGGTCACGAGATCGTCTCCGCAGCCGGTGAGTCCACAGCGTCGCGGATGCGTGCTGCCGCACTGCTGCCGGGCGTCGAGCTGGCCAAGCCGACCGACGTGGCCCGCAACTGCGACCTGCTGCTGCTGACCGTCCCGGACGACATGCTCGAGAACGTCGTCACCACGATGGTCGGAGCTGGCGCGATCCGGTCGGGACAGTACGTCGTGCACACCTCGGGCCGGCACGGCCTGGAGGTCCTCGAGGCTGCCACCGTCGTCGGCGCGCACCCGGTGGCGATGCACCCGGCGATGACCTTCACCGGAACCGAGGTCGACATCGAACGACTCACCGGGTGCGTCTTCGGCACCACCGCGGGACCGGCGGACCGCGCTGTCGCCGAGGGCCTGATCGCCGACCTCGGTGGCGTGCCGATGTGGGTGGCCGAGGACAAGCGCACGCTGTACCACGCAGGTCTCGCTCACGGCGCGAACCACCTCGTCACCCTGGTCGCCCAGGCGATGGAGCTGCTCACCGCCTCGGGAGCCGAGGACCCGGCTGCGACGTTGCGTCCGCTGCTGTCCGCGGCGCTGGACAACGCGCTCACCGCCGGCGACGCCGCGCTGACCGGGCCGATCGTCCGCGGCGACGTGAACACCGTGCGGGCGCACCTCAAGGACATCGGCGAGAGTGCCCCGGCCACCATCCCGTCGTACGTCGCGATGGCGAAGGCCACCGCCGACCGTGCGGTCCTCGACGGCCGCCTGATGCCGATCCGCGCCGTCAAGATCGTGCGCCTCCTCGACGAGGCGCTCGCGCGCGTGGAGCAGCCGCAGCTGACACGTCGGTGGTCCGAGCCCGGGCGGTCCGGGCAGCAGTGACCACCACCCTCGTCCGCGCCGAATCCCGCGCGGACCTCCGAGGCGCGCTCGCCGGTCACGGCGGCCGGGTCGGGTTCGTCCCGACCATGGGCGCGCTCCACGACGGCCATGCCGCCCTGATCCGGCGTGCCCGGGACGAGGTCGGCCCCGAGGGGTTGGTGGTCGTCTCGATCTTCGTCAACCCGCTCCAGTTCGCGCCGGGTGAGGACCTCGACCGGTACCCGCGCACCCTCGACGCGGATCTTGCTGCTTGCGCGGAGGCCGGGGCGGACGTCGTCTTCGTGCCACCGGTCGACGAGGTCTACCCGGGCGGCGAGCCGCAGGTCACCGTCGATCCCGGCCCGCTGGCCGCCATCCTCGAGGGCGCCTCCCGGCCGACCCACTTCGCCGGCGTGCTCACCGTGGTCGCCAAGCTCTTCGGGCTGGTCCGCCCCGATGTCGCCGTGTTCGGCGAGAAGGACTACCAACAG
This sequence comes from Marmoricola sp., assembly GCA_025965315.1. Lineage (GTDB taxonomy): Bacteria > Actinomycetota > Actinomycetes > Propionibacteriales > Nocardioidaceae > Marmoricola. The sequence continues at coordinate 13,611 of JAOPXD010000175.1, read as the reverse complement.
CTCGCCCTCGTACGCCGGATGGCCACCGACCTCTGCCTCGGTGTCGAGGTGATCGGCGCCGAGACCGTGCGCGAGCCCGACGGGCTGGCCCGGTCCAGCCGCAACCGGTTCCTCGACCCGGCCCAGCGCCGGCACGCGCTGGCCCTTTCCGAGGCCTTGTTCGCCGGACGCAACGCCGGCGGCTCGGCGGATGCCGCACTGTCCGCGGCGGTCGACGTGCTCGACGCAGCCGAAGGCATCGAGCTCGACTACCTGGCGCTGACCGCTACCGACCTCGGCGACGTGCCGGCGTCGGGTCCGGCCAGGCTGCTGGTCGCCGCTCGCGTCGGCAGCACCCGTCTGATCGACAACATCGCCGTCGACCTCGGTCCGGCACCCGCGACCACCTCACCCCACCCCAGCCACACCAACGCCGCCGGAGGCAGCTGATGTTGCGCACCATGATGAAGAGCAAGATCCACCGCGCCACGGTGACCCAGGCCGACCTGCACTACGTCGGCTCGGTCACCGTCGACCAGGACCTGCTCGACGCGGCGGACCTCCTGGTCGGTGAGCTCGTGCACATCGTCGACGTCACCAACGGCGCCCGGCTGGAGACCTACACGATCGCCGGCGAGCGTGGCTCGGGGGTGATCGGGATCAACGGCGCGGCCGCGCACCTGGTCCACCCCGGTGACCTAGTGATCCTGATCGCCTACGGCCAGCTGGAGACCGCCGAGGCCCGCGACCTCCAGCCTCACGTCGTCTTCGTCGATGCCGACAACAAGATCATCGGCACCGGGTCCGACCCGGCCGAGGCGTTGGACGGAAGCGGCCTGGTGCGCGGAGACCTGGTCGACTCACGGTGAGCATCAAGGTTCCGGAACGCCTCGCCGCCGGCGCGCCCGGCTGGTCGCGGGAGGCCGACGTCGTGGTGATCGGTACCGGTATCGCCGGGCTGACCGCGGCGCTGCGGCTGCGCGGCCAGGTGGGCACGATCCTGGTGGTCACCAAGGACGTTCTCTCCGCCGGCTCGACCCAGTGGGCACAGGGCGGCATCGCCGCTGCCCTCGGCCCGGGGGACACCCCGACCGAGCACGAGATCGACACCCTGGTCGCCGGCGCCGGCGCGTGCGACCTCGAGGCCGTCCGGATCCTGGTCAACGAGGGTCCCGAGGCGGTCCGCGAGCTGATCTCGATCGGCGCGAACTTCGACCACGCCGCCGGGGGCGAGCTCTCGCTGACCCGCGAGGGTGGCCACCACCGCGACCGGATCGCGCACGCCGGCGGCGACGCCACCGGTGCCGAGATCCAGCGCGCCCTGGTCGCGGCGATCGAGGCGGCCGAGGAGATTGAGGTCATCCAGCACGCGCTGGCCGTGGACCTCCAGCTGGACGCCGCCGGGACCGTGTGCGGCCTGACCCTGCACGTGATGGGCGAGGGGCAGCGCGACGGCGTCGGCCAGGTCCGCTGCCGGGCCGTGGTGCTGGCCTCCGGCGGGCTGGGCCAGGTGTTCTCGCAGACCACCAACCCGGCCGTCTCCACCGGGGACGGGATGGCGCTCGCGCTCCGCGCTGGTGCGGTGCTGCGGGACCTGGAGTTCGTGCAGTTCCACCCGACCGTGATGTACCTGGGCCCGGACTCGATGGGCCAGCAGCCGCTCATCTCCGAAGCGGTCCGTGGCGAGGGTGCGTTCCTGGTCGACGACGACGGCACCCGGTTCATGCAGGGCGTGCACGAGCTCGCCGATCTCGCTCCGCGCGACGTGGTCGCCAAGGCGATCACCCGGCGGATGCACGAGCAGGGCAAGGAGCACATGTGGCTCGACGCCCGGCACCTCGGGCGAGAGTTCTGGGAGCACCGGTTCCCGACGATCCTGGCAACGGCGCGCAGGCACGGCGTCGACCCCGTCACCGACCTGATCCCGGTCGCGCCGGCGTGCCACTACGCCTCCGGCGGGGTGGCCACCGATCTCTGGGGCCGTTCGACGATCCCCGGCCTCTACGCCACCGGTGAGGCTGCTTGCTCCGGCGTCCACGGTGCCAACCGGCTCGCCTCGAACTCGTTGCTCGAGGGCCTGGTGTTCTCCCGTCGGATCGCGCAGGTGCTGCCCGGCGAGCTCCGACCGCAGACCGACCCGGTCGCCGACCCGAGGACTCCCGGCGTGATCGCGGCCAAGGTGCGCCCGGAGATGCAGGCCACCATGACCGAGCGGGTCGGGGTGCTGCGCAGCGCCAGCGGACTGGCGGCGGCGACCGAGGTGCTCACCGACCTGGCGATGACCGAGGGCGACGAGGGGACCGAGTCCTGGGAGACCACGAACCTGGTCTCGATCAGCGCTGCCCTTGCCGCCAGTGCGGCACTGCGCGAGGAGACCCGTGGCACCCACTGGCGCGAGGACTTCCCCGAACGCGACGACGCCGGCTTCGCCGGGCACTTCGACGTGGTGCTGGTATCCGGCACCCCGGTCGTGACCTTCCACGCAGCCGAGGCGACGGACCAGGGGCAGGTATGAGCACCATCGCGGCGACGCCGTACGACGCCCTGCCCGAGGACCTTCTCGACGAGTTGCGAGCCGCCGGGCTGGACCCGGTGCCGGTGTACGCCGCGATCGTCGGTGCACTGGCCGAGGACCTGCCGCCGGACGGTACCGGGGTCGACGTCACCAGCGAGGCGACGTTGTCCGACGAGATCGTGACGGCGGAGTTCGGCGCACGCGAGGACGGCGTCGTCGCCGGCCTCGGGATCGCGGCACTCGTGTTCGCCTACGTCGTCGGTGATGCCGCCGCGATCACCGACCGGCTGCCGGACGGCACCCGGGTGGTTGCCGGGGACGTCGTCCTGCGGGTGACCGGTCCGGTCAAGGGCCTGCTGATCGCCGAACGCACCGCGCTCAACTTCGCCTGCCACCTCTCCGGCGTCGCCACCGCGACCGCAGCCTGGGTCGGAGCACTGGAGGGAACGCGCGCCCGGGTCCTCGACACCCGCAAGACGCTGCCCGGGTACCGGGCGCTGCAGAAGTACGCCGTGCGCTGCGGCGGCGGCGTCAACCACCGGTTCAGCCTCTCCGACATGGCCCTGGTCAAGGACAACCACGTCGTCGCTGCAGGCGGTGTGCTGCCGGCCTACCTCGCGGTGAAGGCGCGGTACCCGGACCTTCCGGTCGAGGTCGAGGTGTCCGACCTGGACCAGGTGCGGATCCTCCTCGACGCCGGCTGCGAGCAGATCCTGCTCGACAACATGAGCAACGAGCTGATGACGCAGGCGGTTGCCCTGAACGACGGCCGTGCGACCCTCGAGGCCTCCGGCGGACTCACCTTCGACCGGGCCCGCGAGGTCGCCGAGACCGGGGTCGACTTCATCTCGGTCGGTGCGCTAACGCACTCGGTGAAGGTGTTCGACCTCGGGATGGACCTCCCCGAATGACGCTTCTGACCGCTGACATCGGCAACTCGCACACCACCCTCGGGCTGCTCCGCGACGGCGAGGTCCTCGACCACTGGCGGGTCGCGACCCTGGAGACGCGGACGGCGGACGAGTGGTTCGTGCTGGTGCGCGGCCTGATGCGCGACTCCGTCGGCCTGGGTCGGGACGGGGTCCCCGACGGGATCTCGGTGTGCGCGACGGTGCCCTCGGTCCTGCACGAGTGGCGGGACATGCTCGCGCGTTACTACGGCTCGGTGCTGTCGGTCGTCGTCGAGCCGGGCGTGCGGACCGGCGTACCGGTGCTGATGGACAACCCCCGTGAGGTCGGTGCGGACCGGGTGGTCAACGCCCTCGCCGCGGCCACCCTGTACGACGGCCCGGCGATCGTCGTCGACTTCGGCACCGCGACCACGTTCGACGTGGTCAGCCCGCGCGGTGAGTACATCGGCGGGGCGATCTCACCGGGCATCGACATCTCGCTCGAGGCACTCGGTCGGCGCGGTGCGCAGCTGCGCAAGGTCGAGCTGCTCCGGCCCCGGACGGTGATCGCCAAGAACACCGTCGAGGCGCTGCAGTCGGGCATGGTCTTCGGCTTCGCCAGCCAGGTCGACGGCATCGTCGCGCGGATGATCGAGGAGCTCGGGGTCCCGACCGAGGACGTGCACGTGATCGCGACCGGGGGACTCGCGCCGGTCGTCGTCGACGAGTGCCGATCGATCACCGAGCACCAGCCGTGGCTGACGCTGCGCGGGCTGGAACTGGTCTTCGACCGCAATTCCTGACCCACTGCCGGGTCACAGGACCTGGCACGTCCGGACACAGGAATCTCTGCCATCATGGGCGCGCGCCTACTGACCAGAACGTGCCAGGAGACTTCGACATGCCCGAGCTGACCACCGGACCCGGGGGCAATCTGCTGGAAGCCTTCCGAGCCGTGCCGGGTTCGTACAAGCGGGCCTTCCTCGCCGTGGACCGCAAGATCATGTTCATTTCGGTCAACAAGAACGCCTGCACCAGCCTGAAGTGGATGATGGCCGACCTCGCCGGTGAGGACCTCTCCGCGTTCGATGCCGGGCTGATGCCGTACGCCGACGACGAGGAAGCGGTGCACACCCGCCGGCAGTGGAAGGTCTCGCCGCGGATGTTCGAGGTCGACCCGGAGGTCCGGGCCTCGATCCACCCGGACAACGGCTGGTTCGTCTTCGGTGTCACCCGTGATCCCCGGCTGCGGTTCTTCTCGGCATGGCAGAACAAGATGCTCCTCGACAGCCCGGTCACCACGGCGCTGCGCCAGGAGCCCTGGTACCCGCGGCACCCCGCCACCGAGCAGAGCATCATCGAGGACTTCGCCACCTTCACCGAGTTCATGGAGCAGACCCCGGAGCACCGGCTGCGGGCGACCGACGCGCACTTCCGTCCTCAGGCGAACCTGCTGATGCACGGCGCGATCCCGTACACGAAGATCTACGACCTGACCGAGATGGGTCAGCTCAAGCGCGACCTGGGCGCGCACCTCGAGGGCCTCGGCCTGGCCCGGGAGCTGTACCTGCCACGCTCGAACAACACCCCGCTGCACGCGAGCGGTGCGCTGTTCGCCAACGGGGTCCGGGAGTCGATCGAGCGGATGTACGCGCGGGACTTCGAGCTGTTCGGGGACCGCTGGGACTTCAGCACGACGCTGGCCTCGCCCGGGTGGTCGGAGACCGAGCTCGAGGAGGTCGAGATGGTCGCGCGGCTGAGCCGCCGGATCGGCGACGTCCGCGACCTCGGGATCGCCTACCGCCTCAAGGCCGAGGACCTCGAGCGGCAGGTCGCCGTCCTCACCGCACCACGGCCGTCCCTGCTCCGCAGGCTGCGCAGCCGGGCGGGCCGGATTCGGCGCGCGCTGCAACGCTAACGTTGCGCCCATGACCGACCAGGCCGCCACCCCTCCGGACGCCGACGACGACCTTCCCGAGCAGCTGCAGGTACGCCGGGACAAGCGGGCCCGGCTGCTGGAGTCCGGCAAGCAGGCGTACCCGATCGCCGTCGACCGGACGCACACGATCAAGGAGATCCGGGCCGCCTGGGACCCGAAGCTGGAGGCCGGCGAGCTCGAGCCGGACACCCGCACCGGCGAGACCGTGGCCATCACCGGTCGGGTGATCTTCCTGCGCAACACCGGCAAGCTCTGCTTCGTCCGGCTGCGCGAGGGCGACGGGTCCGAGATCCAGGTGATGCTCTCGCTGGCCGACATCGGCGAGGAGTCGCTGGCCGACTTCAAGGCACTGGTCGACCTCGGCGACCTGCTGGCGGTCACCGGCGAGGTGATCACCTCGCGCCGCGGTGAGCTCTCGGTCCAGGCCGCTCGCTGGGAGATCGCGGCGAAGACGCTGCGGCCGCTGCCCAACGAGCACAAGCCGCTCTCGGACGAGGCCCGGATCCGGCTGCGCTACGTCGACATGATGATCCGGCCGGAGGCGCGCGACATGGTGCGCACCAAGGCAGCCGTGCTGCGCAGCCTGCGCGAGACCCTCGACGCCCAGGGCTACCTGGAGGTCGAGACCCCGATCCTCCAGCTCACCAACGGCGGTGCCGCCGCTCGACCGTTCCGGACCCACCTGAACGCGCTGGACCAGCCGATGCTGCTGAGGATCGCGCTCGAGCTGGACCTGAAGCGCGCCATGATCGGCGGCGTCGACAAGGTCTACGAGATCGGTCGGACGTTCCGCAACGAGGGTCTCGACTCGACCCATGCCGCGGAGTTCTCGATGCTCGAGGCCTACCAGGCGTACGGCGACCAGTTCACGATGATGGACCTCACCCGCGACCTGGTGCTCAACGCCGCCCGCGCTGTCGGCCGCACCGTGGTTCCCGGGCGGGACGGCTCCGAGATCGACCTGGAGCTGCCCTGGCGCCGAGCGCCGATCCTCGAGCTCGTCTCGGACGCCCTCGGCTCCGAGGTCACCGTCGAGACCACGGCCGAGGCCCTGGGCGTGCACGCTGCTGCGCGCGACGTGGAACTGCAGCCGAAATGGGGTGCCGCGGAGATCGTCGTCGAGTTGTACGAGCAGCTCGTCGAGGATTCCTTGATCAATCCGACATTTGTCATGGATTACCCGGCTCACGTCAAGCCGTTGGCAAAGGCTCACCGCTCGAAGAATGGCCTGAATGAGGCGTGGGACCTGATCATCAATGGGGTCGAGCTTGCGCCCGCCTATTCCGAGCTGAACGACCCCGTGATCCAGCGCGAGCGGCTCGCCGCGCAGTCCGCCCTCGCTGCGGCAGGCGATCCCGAGGCGATGGAGCTCGACGAGGTCTTCCTGAAGGCGATGGAGTACGGCATGCCGCCGGCCGGGGGCATGGGCATGGGGGTCGACCGGTTGATCATGCTTCTCACCGGTGCCGGTATTCGCGAGACGATCCTGTTTCCGCTCCTGCGCCCGGAATGAAACCTGTGGATAGCGGAGTTTGCTGATTTCGCATTTCCGGTAGTGTCGGAATATCCGTTGGTGCCCGTTAGTGGCGCTCATTCGAAGGGAATCTCGACATGGCTCAGAAGGTCAACATCGTCCTCGTGGACGACATCGACGGCAACGACGCCGACGAGACCGTCAGCTTCTCGCTCGACGGCCGCGACTACGAGATCGACCTGTCGGCCAAGAACGCGGCCGGCCTGCGCGACGCCATCGCGCCGTACGTCGGGCACGCCCGCCGTGCCGGCGGTCGCAAGCGCGGTCGGACCGATGTCGGCCCGAGCCCGGCGGACATCCGCGCCTGGGCCCGCGGCAACGGCTTCGACGTCCCCGACCGTGGCCGGGTGTCCTCGCAGGTCCGGGACGCCTACGCCGCAGCGCACTGAGCGCAGCGGTCAGTCGACCGCCGGCGTCACCACCCCGCCGCCGCCTTCGCCCTCGAAGCCGGCCTCGCTGTTGATCCGGCCGTAGTTCGGGACCTTCACCGTCCGGTGCCCCGGCGTCCCGCCGAGGATCACGCGGCGCAGCGAGACGTTGTTCTTGCGGGTGAGCTCGTGCAGCCGGTGCACGGGGTTGGCGGTGACCCGGATCCAGTAGGTGCCGTTGGCTCGACCGGTGATGTCGATCGACTGCCCGGCACGCTGCTGGGAGTAGGTGTCACCCCAGCCCGAGTCGAGCACCTCGCGCACCCAGATCGAGGTGATGTCGCCGCACGCGGTGGACAGGTCGGGGTTGCCGGGGTCGACGACGGCACCCGGCTGGAGCAGGTTGATCGCGTCGGTCGGGGCCAGGCAGAACGCCTCCTTGCCGCTGGTGCGCAGCCGGTGGTGACCGCGGTTGACCAGGTCGTAGACCGCGAAGTCGCGGAAGTGCCAGTGCTGGTGGGTCGGGCGGGCGTCGTACTCCATGGTGCCGACCCGGCGTTCGGCCACCTGGGTCGTTCCCCGGTAGAAGAACTGGTACGCATTCATCACCGGCTTGCTGCCGCGTCGGAACCCTTCGGCGACCAGCGGTCCCGGGCCGCCGTTGTAGACGGTCGCGGCGAAGTCCAGCAGGTCGCGGCCGTCCTCGTGGTGGGTGCCGATCTGCCAGGCGGGCAGGGCGACCAGGTCGGGCAGGATGCCCCGGGGCAACGTCCCTGCGCTGGCACTCGCGGGGGCGCTCCGGTGCTCGTCGGAGCTCGCGGAGTCGATGCCGGCCGCGCTCGCCGGCGACGTCGTTCCCGACGGCGGCCCGGGGAACGGTCCGCCGTCGTCATCGGTGACGTGCTTGACCGTCACGTCAAAGTGAAGGGTGCTCTGGTCGGCGGGGATCCCGAAGGCCCGGGCCAGGGCGGGACGAAGGGTGACCGCGAGCACGGCGTGCTTGCCGAGGTCCTTGGTGGGTGGGACGACCTCGTACTGGAGCACCTGGCGCGACCAGCCGCGGTCGATGCCCCAGCGCTCGCCGCGGGTGAACGGGTTGTTGGTGCACCCGTAGATGAAGTCGGTCGTGGTCTCCGCGTGCGGCCCGAGCCGGCTCTCGGTGCCGTCGTTGGGGCACCAGGGCGAGGTCGTGCGGGCGATCTGGGTCCCCGAGGGAGTCGTCCAGGTCAGGGTGAACGCCTTCTTCAGGCCGTTCCAGCCGTCCAGCAGCGAGGGCCGGAGCTTGCGGGTGCGGCTGCCGATCCGCACGGTCGCGGTGATCGGGCGGGACGCGTTCTTCCGGCGTACGTCGACCTCGAAGCGGTGCAGCTTCGACTCCAGGTACATCGACGGGTTGAAGTCGATCCACTCGTCCTTGCCGGAGTTGTGGACGGTCAGCACGACGTGCCGGTCCGGGGTGAAGAGCCGGAGGTCGGACGCGTGGTGCCGGCCGGCGGCCTGCGCCACCGTTCCGGTCAGTGCGCTCAGCGCGAGGACTCCGACCGTGAGCACTGCAGGGACGGTCCTGGGGAGTTGACGCGCCATCACGACGACCTCTCTGAAGCTGCTCGATGCCGGGCCGGCGTGCCCTGGTTGCACCTTAGGACGTACCGGGGGCCGAATCGGTTGCACCGCAGCAGGCACTTTCTGCGGGTTCCCGTGTTCGCTGATAGCGAAGGCACCCTTTTCCTGGAACACGTAGGGTGGAAGCAGGGTTTGATCAGCGTGCGGGTGGCACGTTCATCGACCCGCGTAGTCAAGGAGCGATGCCCATGTTCGAACGGTTCACAGACCGTGCCCGTCGTGTTGTCGTGCTGGCCCAGGAAGAGGCCCGCATGCTCTCGCACAACTACATCGGTACCGAGCACATCCTGCTCGGGCTGATCCACGAAGGTGACGGCATTGCGGCCAAGGCTCTGGAGAGCCTCGGCATCTCGCTCGAAGGCGTCCGCGCCCAGGTCGAAGAGATCATCGGCCAGGGCCAGCAGGCACCGAGCGGCCACATCCCCTTCACCCCGCGGGCCAAGAAGGTCCTCGAGCTCTCGCTGCGCGAGGCGCTGCAGCTCGGCCACAACTACATCGGGACCGAGCACATCCTGCTCGGCCTCATCCGCGAGGGCGAGGGCGTCGCTGCCCAGGTCCTGCAGAAGCTCGGTGCCGACCTGAACCGCGTCCGTCAGCAGGTCATCCAGCTGCTCTCGGGTTACCAGGGCAAGGAGGCGCAGACGGCGGGTACGGCCCCCGAGGCAGCGCCGTCCAGCTCGCTGGTGCTCGACCAGTTCGGCCGGAACTACACCCAGGCCGCGAAGGAGGGCAAGCTCGATCCGGTCATCGGACGTGAGAAGGAGATCGAGCGGGTGATGCAGGTGCTGTCCCGGCGGACCAAGAACAACCCGGTCCTGATCGGTGAGCCCGGCGTCGGCAAGACCGCGTGCGTCGAGGGCCTGGCCCAGGCGATCGTGCGCGGCGACGTTCCCGAGACGCTGAAGGACAAGCAGATCTACTCGCTCGACCTCGGTGCTCTCGTCGCCGGCTCGCGCTACCGCGGTGACTTCGAGGAGCGCCTGAAGAAGGTGCTCAAGGAGATCAAGACCCGCGGCGACATCATCCTGTTCATCGACGAGCTGCACACGCTCGTGGGTGCCGGTGCTGCCGAGGGTGCGATCGACGCTGCCAGCATCCTCAAGCCGATGCTGGCTCGCGGTGAGCTGCAGACGATCGGTGCGACCACCCTGGACGAGTACCGCAAGCACCTGGAGAAGGACGCCGCTCTCGAGCGCCGGTTCCAGCCGATCCAGGTCGCCGAGCCGACGATCGCGCACACCATCGAGATCCTCAAGGGTCTGCGCGACCGGTACGAGGCGCACCACCGGGTGACCATCACCGACGAGGCCCTGGTGGCCGCGGCGACGCTGGCCGACCGGTACGTCTCGGACCGGTTCCTGCCGGACAAGGCGATCGACCTCATCGACGAGGCGGGCTCGCGGTTGCGGATCCGCCGGATGACCGCCCCGCCGGACCTGCGCGAGTTCGACGACAAGATCGGCGAGGTCCGCAAGCGCAAGGAAGGCGCCATCGACGGCCAGGACTTCGAGGCCGCAGCCCGGCTGCGCGACGAGGAGAAGCAGCTGATCCTGGCGAAGGCCGAGCGCGAGAAGCAGTGGCGCGCCGGTGACATGGACGTCGTCGCCGAGGTCGACGAGGAGCTCATCGCCGAGGTCCTCGCGGTCGCGACCGGGATCCCGATCGTCAAGCTCTCCGAGGAGGAGTCGACCCGGCTGCTCAAGATGGAGGACGAGCTGCACCGGCGCGTCATCGGTCAGGACGAGGCCGTCAAGGCACTGTCCCGGGCGATCCGGCGTACCCGTGCAGGCCTGAAGGACCCGAAGCGTCCCGGTGGCTCGTTCATCTTCGCCGGCCCGTCCGGTGTCGGTAAGACCTGGCTGTCCAAGACGCTCGCCGAGTTCCTGTTCGGCGACGAGGACTCCCTGATCCAGCTCGACATGTCGGAGTACTCCGAGAAGCACACGATCTCGCGGCTCTTCGGTTCGCCTCCCGGCTACGTCGGCTACGAAGAGGGTGGCCAGCTCACCGAGAAGGTGCGGCGCAAGCCGTTCTCGGTGGTGCTGTTCGACGAGGTCGAGAAGGCGCACCCGGACATCTTCAACAGCCTGCTGCAGATCCTGGAAGAAGGTCGTCTGACCGACAGCCAGGGCCGGGTCGTGGACTTCAAGAACACCGTGATCATCATGACCACGAACCTCGGTTCGCGGGACATCAGCAAGGGCGTCAGTCTCGGGTTCGGCAACTCGTCCGACGCCCAGGGCACCTACGAGCGGATGAAGACCAAGGTGCAGGAGGAGCTCAAGCAGCACTTCCGGCCCGAGTTCCTCAACCGTGTCGACGAGATCATCGTGTTCCCGCCGTTGACGCAGGAGCAGATCGTCTCGATGGTCGACAACATGATCGCCTCGGTCGAGCTGCGGATGAAGGACCGGGACATGTCCCTGGAGCTCACCCAGGCTGCCAAGGACCTGCTCGCCACCCGCGGGTTCGACCCGGTGCTCGGTGCGCGTCCGCTGCGACGGACCATCCAGCGCGAGATCGAGGACGTGCTGGCCGAGAAGATGCTGTACGGCGAGGTCGGCCCCGGCCAGATCGTGCTCGTCGGTGTCGAGGGCGAGGGGGCCGCTGCGGCCTTCACGTTCCAGGGCACGCCGCGGGTCGAGCTGCCGGACGCGCCTCCGGTGGAGGTCGGCGCCGGCGGCGAGGCCGAGCCGGTCTGAGCGACACGCTGACAACGGTGCTGTCGGGGACCTTCGGGTCCCTGGCAGCACCGTTGCGTCGTCAGCTGGCCAGCACCCTGCGCGAGCGGGTCGCGGGCGCGGACGCCGACACCCGGGCCGCGGAGATCTGGGGAACGCCCGGGCCGCGCTGGTTCACCCCGGACGACCCGATCTGGCGGGTGCACCAGGACGCCGCGATGTTCGTCGGCGGGATCCGGGCACTGCTGCTGCAGTCGCTGCACCCGCTCGCGATGGCCGGGGTCGCCGGCCACTCCGGCTACCGCAGCGATCCGTGGGGACGTCTGGAACGCACCAGCGCGTTCCTGGCCACCACCACCTTCGGGACCACCGAGCACGCCGAGGAGGCGATCGCGCGGGTCCGCGGGATCCACGAGCGGGTCCGCGGCAAGGCCCCGGACGGACGCCCGTACGCCGCCAGCGACCCGCACCTGCTCGACTGGGTGCACCTCGCCGAGGTGGACAGCTTCCTGACCACGTACCAGCGCTTCGGACCTGGGCCGCTCAGTCCCGACGAGGCCGACCAGTACGTCGCCCAGACCGCGGGGGTCGCAGACCGGCTCGGAGCCACCACGGCCCCGGTCACGGTCGCTGAGCTCCGGTCGCGGATCACCGACTTCCGGGCCGAGCTGGCGTCGACCGCGGCCTCCCGCGACGTGGCTCGGTTCCTGGTGCTGAACCCGCCGCTGCCGCTTGCTGCGCGTCCGGGTTACTCGATGCTGGTCGCGGGTGCGGTGTCCTCGTTGCCGGGTTGGGCGCGCCGCCGGCTGGGGCTGCCACCGAAGTTCGTCGGCTGGGACTGGCCGAGCGAGCAGCTGGGCGTTCTCGGCGCCGGCGTGGTCCGCTGGGCGATGACGGCGCCCTAGTCAGGCAGGCCGTAGCGCTGTCCGCGGCGGACCACCAGGCCGTCGGTGACCAGGCTGGCCAGCGCCCGCTCGCGCTGGACCGGGTCCGGCCAGACGGCGTCGAGGCTGGCGCGGGAGACGGACCCGTCGGCGTCGCGGAGTACGGCGAGCAGCCGGCCGCGGCACATCCGGTCGGTGCCGGCGTACGTCTGGGCCTTGCGGGGTGGTCCGGTGTGCGCGGGCCTCCCTGCGGCCAGCCAGGCGCACTGTGCAGCGATCGGGCAGCGCTCACAGCTCGGGTTGACCGCCGTACAGACCAGCGCGCCGAGCTCCATCACGGCGACCGCCCAGACCTCGGGGTCCGCTGCGGGCACCAGGGACAGCGCGAGGTCGCGTTCGGCCCGGGTGGGGGAGACCGGCGGGAACTCGGTGCCGCTCACCGCGCGCGCCAGCACCCGGCGGACGTTGGTGTCCAGGACGGCGTGCGCGCGCCCGAACGCGAAGGACGCGATCGCGGCCGCGGTGTAGTCCCCCACCCCGGGCAGGGAGCGCAGCTCCTCGTAGCTGTCGGGGACCTCGCCACCGTGCCGCTCGGTGATCGCGACGGCGGAGGCGTGCAGTCGTAGCGCGCGGCGCGGGTAGCCGAGACGCCCCCAGGCCCGGACCGCGTCGCCGCTCGGGGCGGCTGCCAGCGCGGCGGGCGTGGGCCAGGTGGTCAGCCAGGCCTCGTGGACCGGAAGAACGCGGGAGACGGGGGTCTGCTGGAGCATGAACTCGGAGACCATCACCGCCCACGGGGTGGCCTCGGGGCCCCGCCAGGGCAGCTCGCGCGCGTGCTCGGCGTACCAGCTCAGGACGGGGGTGTGCAGGTCGCTCATGTCGTGGCCCATCCAAGCAGGGGCTGCCCCGGCGTTGCTCCACGGATCGGGTCGGGGCGCTGACTACCGTGACGTCCATGGCTCCTGTGACGAACCCGCGTGGGCGGCTGCCACAGCGTGTCTACTGGGTACGCCGCGGCGTCGTCGTCCTCGTCGCGCTCGCGCTGGTCTTCGGGATCGGCAAGCTGCTCGGCGGCACCGGCAGCGACCCGAGCGCCGCCGACACCGCCAGCACCACCGCGGCCCAGCAGCCGACCGACTCCAAGGCCGTCCTGCCGATGGGCCCGACCGCCCCCGTCGGGACCACCCGCAAGAAGCAG
>JAOPXD010000158.1 GCA_025965315.1 Marmoricola sp. | reverse complement strand
GTCCGCGGCCAGTACAGCGGCTACCGCGGCAAGCCCGGTGTCGCCGACGACTCCGACACCGAGACCTTCATCGCGCTGAAGGTCGAGATCGACAACTGGCGCTGGGCCGGGGTCCCGTTCTTCCTGCGCACCGGCAAGAAGATGGCCGAGGGCGCGCGGATCATCTCGATCGCGTTCAAGGAGCCGCCGCTGACGATGTTCCCGGCGGGCTCCAACGCCGGTACCCACGGCCCCGACCACCTGACGTTCGACCTGGCCGACCAGTCGAAGATGTCGCTGTCCTTCTACGGCAAACGCCCCGGCCCGGGTATGAAGCTCGAGAAGCTCTCGATGCAGTTCTCCACCAACGAGACCCAGAGCTCGGACTCCGTGCTCGAGGCCTACGAGCGGCTCATCTACGACGCGATGCGCGGTGACCACACCTTGTTCACCACGGCCGACGGCATCGAGACGCTCTGGGAGAAGTCCCAGCCGCTGCTCGACAACCCGATCCCGGTGCGCGCGTACTCACCGGGCAGCTGGGGACCGAACGCGATCCACCAGCTGATCGCACCGCACGCCTGGCGGCTGCCGTTCGAGCGCAGCTGGCGCGACTCCAGGAAGCCGACGCAGAACGACTGACGTCGTTCAACGGTCGATCAGCGCAGGGCGACCAGTCCGGTGAAGTCGTCCGCTGGCAGGTCGCCCTCGATGAACGCGTTCACGGTGGACCAGTCGAGGTCCGCTGCGCCGTCGACGATGGTCATGAACGCCGTGTCCGCGGCGTCCCGGCCGGTGGCGATCCGCACCAGTGACGGCCGCGGTGCGAGCCTGCTCGCATCCACGGCGTACCACTGGTCCTCGACGTAGGCCTCGACGACCGCGTGGAAGTCCATCGGCACGCAGCCGGGCGCGTAGACGGCCGCGAGGCGGGCCGGTACCCGGAGCCCGCGCAGCATCGCGATCACGAGGTGGGCGTAGTCCCGGCACACGCCGGCACCGCTGAGCAGGGTGTCGGTGGCGCTGTCGGTGTGCCCGCTGCTCCCCGGGATGTAGGACAGTCGGGCGCCGACCCAGGACGAGACCGCCGCCAGCAGTTCCGCGCCCTGCAGGCCCCCGAACTCGGCGGTGGCGAAACCGCCGAAGGTGTCGGACTCGATGTAGCGGCTGGGCCGTCGGTACAGCGAGAGATCGGCCAGCGACGCCTTGGGGACCTCGCCGGTCCCGCTCACGCGTGCTTCGTAGGTGACCTGGGAGTACCCGTACGGCAGCGTGACGAGGTGCAGCCGACCCCCGTGCGCGGCAGGCACCTCCACCGTGGTGAGCTCGGTGTCCTCGTGGAGGATCGAGAGCTTCTCGACGATCTCCAGCCCGGGCGTGCGAGCGACCGCGATCTGCAACTCGACCTGGCAGTCACCCCAGGAGGTGATGCCCATCTCGACGCCGACGGTCCGCTCCATGGGCGGATCCTCACACGTGCCGACCCGGAGTTTGAAATCGGACCGTGATCAGTCGACGGCCGAGAGCTGGAAGTCTCCGACGAGGGTCGTCCGATGCCCGCTGTCGATGTTGTAGGTGTTGAAGGTGATCGGCAGCAGCTTTCCAGGAACCGCGTCCTGGCAGGTGAAGCGATAGCCGTCGCCGGGCACGCTGAGTTGGCCGTCCGTGTCCTTGACGCCGGTCACAGGGATCGTGAGCGAAAAGGTCGGGTCCAGGGTTGCACCGGTGGCGTGCCTGGTCTCGCTGAAGCCGACCAGACCCGTGGACCCGAGGGCGAGGTCCATGGCATAGCTCCGTGCGGGCACGGCCACGGTCAGCGTCAGCGGACCGCTCAGGCTCGCAGGCAGCTTGGCGTTGGCCGGATCGGCGCAGTTCACGCCGCCGTCGCCGCTCAGGTAGACCGGGTCGCCCGAGATGGTCACGGTCTGGTCGCCGGATCCGGTGGTCTGGGTCGCACCGGCGGGCGTGATACCAGCGCCTAGAAGTGCAACAGAGACGGCGGCACACGGACCGAGCACGAGCAGACGTCGGGTCTTGGAGGACCGCATCAGGGTTCCTGACCGTTGCGCTTCACGAGATCACGAAGTGATCTGCACGGAGCACGGCGCCCCTCACATGGGTTCCACTTAACCACACGCGCTTGCCGGCTCAGGATGTCCAGTCCACCAGGTACGGCGGCACCGGGGGGCCGCCGCGCAGGTCGGGTGCCGGGACCGGGACGCCGTACGACGTCGTGATCGGCAGCACGCCCGCCCAGACCGGCTCGTCGAGGTCCTCGGGCGGGTCGTCGGGGTCGCCGTCGCTGATCTTCACCGACCACTCGTCCAGGACGAGCTCGAGCACCATCGTCGCGGCGAGCTCCTTGGCCAACGGGGCCCGCAGGGTCGCCCAGCGGCCAGGCATCCAGGCCTCGGTCATCGCCTCCAGTGCCACGAGCTTGTCGGCGACCTCGCTGACCTCGCCCGGGATCCCGAAGACCATCGCGGAGCGGTAGTGCATCGAGGACTCGAACGCCGACCGCGCCAGCACCATCCCGTCCAGCAGCGTCACCGTCACGCAGACCCCGACCCCGGAGGCGAGCGTCCGGAACAGCCGGCTCCCGGTCGAGCCGTGCAGCAGCAACCGGCTGCCGTCCCGGGCAGTGGCTACCGGGATGTTCACCGGAGCGCCGTCGTGGACGAACGCCACGTGCGCGACCTTGGCGGCATCCAGGACCCGGTGCAGCGCGGCGACCTCGGTGACGGCCTTCTCGGGGATGCGGCGGATCCGGGTGCGTTCGGTCATGCGCGCCAGTCTGCCGTCTCGCGCGCGGAAAACGGCTCCGGGCCGAACGCCCTGCGTTGGTACCGTTCCGGGCATGTCCCCCCGCGAAGACGCCGCTGCCACCTCCCTCCAGCAGGTGATGGGGCACGAGGCGTGGGCGGTCATCCGGATCCGGGACAGCGAGACCGTCACACTGGTCGGCGGACCGCTGGTCCCGACCGACCGACTGGCCGACGTACCGATGGGTGACGGTGTCCCCGAGGCGGGTCGGCGTTTCGACTCGCTGGTCGCGGTGCCGTTCCGCCAGGTCGCGGAGCGCGGCTTCGAGGTCCACGACGACGGTGCGCCGCTGGCCGTGGTCAGGATCGAGACCGAGCTCGAGGTGCCGCTGGCCGCGCTGATCGCCGCGTTGCCCGACGAGCCCGTCGAGTTCACCGACCGTGGCGGCTTCGAGACCTCCGACGACGACTACGCAGCGATGGTCGGCCGGATCATCGCCGACGAGATCGGCAACGGCGAGGGCGCCAACCTGGTCGTCGGTCGGCACTACCGCGCCCAGCTCGCGGACTGGACCCCGCGGACCGGAGCGGCCACGGCGCTCACGGTGCTGCGACGGCTGCTCGAGCACGAGCGCGGTGCCTACTGGACCTACTGCTTCTGGACCGGGGACCGGTTCCTGATCGGCGCCTCCCCCGAGCGGCACGTCAGCGTCCACGGCGGCGACGTCCGGATGAACCCGATCTCGGGCACCTTCCGGCTCCGCGGTCTGGAGCCGGCCGACCGGAAGGCGAAGCTGCTCGACTTCCTGGCCGACGAGAAGGAGATCTACGAGCTCTTCATGGTCGTGGACGAAGAGCTGAAGATGATGTGCGAGATCTGCCACGAGGGCGGCCAGGTGCTCGGGCCGTTCCTCAAGCCGATGACGCACCTGGTGCACACCGAGTACCTGCTGGCCGGTCGGACCCGGTCCGACGTGCGCGACATCCTGCGCGACACCATGTTCGCCGCCACGGTCACGGGCGCCCCGGTCGAGAACGCCTGCCGGTTGATCAAGCGGTACGAGTCCGAGGGTCGCGGCTACTACGCCGGAGCGCTGGCATTGATCGGACGCGACGAGAGCGGCGCCCAGACCGCTGACTCGCCGATCCTGATCCGGACCGCGGACGTCTCCCCGACCGGTGCTCTCAAGGTCACTGCGGGCGCGACCCTGGTGCGGGACTCGGACCCGTACTCCGAGGTCGCCGAGACCGGCGCCAAGGCGGCCGGCATCCTCAGCGCGTTCGGTCTGGTGTCCGCCGCGACCGGCGAGGCCTCGCAGGTGGAGGACCTGGCCCGCGACGAGGACGTGCTGATCGCGCTGAACAGCCGCAACCAGCGGCTCTCCAAGTTCTGGCTCACCGACCAGTCGGGTGCTGCGCCGGCGCCGGAGCTGACCGGTCGCTCGGTCGGGATCCTGCACGGCGAGGACGACTTCGCCAACATGCTCTTCCACGTGTTCACGGTCCTCGGGATGAAGCCGACGATCATCCGGCACGAGGACTTCACACCGGGCGGCTTCGACGGCTACGACCTCGCCGTCGTCGGTCCGGGGCCGGGCGATCCGCGCGACGAGACCAGTCCCAAGATCGCGACGTTCCGCGGTGCCGTCGACGGATTGCTGGCCGGCAGTACGCCGTTCCTCGCGGTCTGCCTGGGACACCAGGTGCTCTGCGACCGGATCGGGATCCCGCTGGCGTTCAAGGACATCGTCTTCCAGGGGACCCAGTCGACGGTCACGATCAACGGTCGCTCCGAAGCGGTCGGGTTCTACAACACGTTTGTAGGCAGGCACAGCGTAGGCAAGCACAGCGTCGGCAAGGACGAAGGGTCGCTGCCCGACGGGGTCCGCGTCGACGCCGATCCGGAGACCGGCGACATCCACCTGGTCGCCGGCCCGCACTTCCGCGGTGTCCAGTTCCACGCCGAGTCCGTCCTCACCGAGAACGGTGTCGCGCTGCTGCGCGAGCTGCTCTTGGAACTGGTGGCCGGTGGTTGAGGACGGCCCGCGTCCTGGTCGTCGACCACCACGACTCGTACACCTGGAACCTGGTGCACCTGATCGGGGGCGTCACCGGCGTCCTGCCTGAGGTCGTCGAGCACGACGAGCCGGGGGTGCTCGCGCGGGCTTCCGCGTTCACCCACCTCGTGCTGAGTCCGGGCCCGGGGCACCCCGCCGACCCGGACGACTTCGCCCTGGGTCGTGCGGTCTTCGACCTCGGCAGACCGGTCCTCGGGGTCTGCCTGGGGATGCAGGCCCTGGTCACGTCGTACGGCGGCACCGTGGTCGCGGTCGAACCCGCGCACGGTGAGGTCGCAACCATCGAGCACGACGGCACCGGCGTCTTCGCCGGCCTCCCCGCATCGTTCGAGGCCGTGCGCTACCACTCGCTCGCCGCCACCGAGGTACCCGACGAGCTCGAGGTCACGGCCCGCTCGGACGGCGTGGTGATGGCGGTCGCGCACCGGACGCTGCCGTTGCACGGGGTGCAGTTCCACCCCGAGTCGATCCTGTCCGAGCACGGCGCCCGGATGGTCGCGAACTTCCTGGCGCTGTCATGACTGCTCTGGAGGAGTTCGCCCGGATCGCGGCGACCCACGAACGCTGCTTCTGGCTCGACGGCGGCGGCTCGCAGCCGTGGTCGGGGCAGCGCTCGATCATGGGCTGGCTCGACGAGGACGACGTCTCGCTGAGCTATGACGCCGTTCGCCGCGAGGTCGTCGAGCACCCGTCCGGTCGGGTCGTCGGGAGCGACGTGTTCACGGTCCTCCAGGACCGCCTCGACGGCGACCCGGACACCCACTGGGTCGGCTACTTCGGGTACGCCGCGCGGCCGGACCTGCCGGCCCGGTCGATGCCGGGGGTGCCGGACGCGGTCTGGATGCGCACCCGCACCGTGCAGGTGGAGCACGGTGCGGCGCAGAGCATCCCGGGTGTCGCCGAGGCGGACGAGACCGTCACGCCGCCGCCGTACGCGGCTGCGTTCGGGCGGGTCCAGGAGCAGCTGCGTGCCGGCAACTCCTACGAGGTCAACCTGACCTACCGGGTGCACCAGGATTCGCTACGTGATCCCGTGGAGATCTACGGCCGGCTGCGCTCCGGCAACCCGGCGCCGTACTCGGGACTGATGCGGCACGGCAACACCTGGCTGCTCTCCGCCTCACCGGAACGCTTCGCGACCATCGACCGGCACCGCACCGTGGAGACCCGCCCGATCAAGGGCACCACGCCCCGAGGAGCCACCCCGGAGGCCGACGAGGAGCTGCGGCACCGGTTGGCGACCGACCCGAAGTTCCGGGCCGAGAACCTGATGATCACCGACCTGCTCCGCAACGATCTCGGCTCGGTCTGCGAGCTCGGCAGCGTCGAGGTCCCGGGTCTGATGGAGGTCGAGTCCTACGCCAGCGTGCACCAGCTGGTCTCGACGGTGACCGGGCGGCTGCGACCCGAGGTCGGCACCGTCGACGCCCTGCGGGCGATGTTCCCCGCGGGCTCGATGACCGGCGCCCCGAAGCTGCGGACGATGCAGATCATCGACGAGGTCGAGGAGCAGCCGCGGGGCGTGTACGCCGGCGCCTTCGGGTGGATCTCCGGGGACGGCCGTGCTGACCTGGGCGTGGTGATCCGCTCGCTGTTCCGCAGCGGCGACGGCCCCTGGACCCTCGGGACCGGTGGCGGGATCACGGTCCGCTCCGACGTCGACGAGGAGTACGCCGAGACGCTCTGGAAGGCGGCACGGATCCGTGCCGCCCTCCGGTAGCCCACACGCCGGCAGCTGACGACAGACCAGGCCCCTGGTCAGGAGGCCTTGCTGTTCGCATCCGACCCGAGGGTCGCCGTGGTGGTCTGGGTGGTGCCGCCGCGCAGGTAGGTCAGCGTCACCTTGTCGCCGGGCCGGTGTCCGCGGATGGTCGCGATCAGCGACTCGGAATCGGTGATCAGCTGGTCGTCGACCTTGGTGATCACGTCGCCGGCCTTGAGGCCTGCCGCCGCAGCCGCGCCACCCGACTCGACCGAGTGCACCTGCGCACCCTGGGAGAGCTTGGAGCTGGCGACGTCCGAGACCGTGACCGCGAGCCGCGCGTGCGTCGGGGTCTGGCCCTTGATGATCTGGTTGACGATCGGCAGCACCTCGTCGATCGGGATCGCGAAGCCGAGGCCGATCGAGCCCCCGCTGGTGGAGGCATCGGTGCTGTCCGCCGTTCGGATCGAGGAGTTCACGCCGACCACGCGGCCGGTCATGTCGACCAGTGCACCGCCAGAGTTGCCGGGGTTGATCGCGGCGTCGGTCTGGATCGCCGGGTAGGTCGTGCTCGACGCGGTCGAGGACTGCGGCTGGCTGCTGCTACCGCCGCCGAACCCGAAGCCGCCGAGCGGGTCGCTCGGAGCCTCCTCGGAGGTGTCCACCTGGACCGGACGGTTCAGGGCCGAGACGATGCCGCTGGTCACCGTCGAGTTCAACCCGTACGGCGACCCGAGCGCGACCACGGACTGCCCGACCCGCAGGCTCGACGAATTGCCGATCGTTGCCGGCGTCAGTCCGGAGACGCCCGCGGCCTTGATCACCGCCAGGTCGGTGACCGGGTCAGTGCCGATCACGGTTGCCTTGACGGTCTTGCCGTCGTTGAAGTCCACGGTGATCTGGCCGTTGCTGCCGGCCAGCGAGACGACGTGGTTGTTGGTCAGGATCTTGCCGTCGGAGTCCAGGATGATGCCCGATCCGGACCCGGACTCGGTGGAGCCGGTAACGTTGATCTTGACGACCGACGGCAGCACCGCCGCCGCCACCTTCTCGACCGAACCGCTGGCACCGGCAGCGGCGTTGGTGGCGCTGACCGGTCCGGTGGCGCTGGTGGCGACCGTGCTGTCGTCGCCCTTCCAGGCGTCGTACCAGGCCGAACCGCCGACCCCGGCTGCCCCTCCGAGGAGGAGAGCCCCGACCAGGACCCCTGCTGCGACCCCTCCGGCCCGCCGGGCGGGTGCGGTCGCCGTGGCGGTCGCGGAGTCGTGCTGCTGGTACAGCGGGAGTGGTGCCGTGGGCTCGTGGACAGCCGGGGGCGGCTCGACCGACCAGGAGTAGCCAGCAGATTCCTCGGAGTACCCAGCCGGGGGCAGGTTCGGGTCGTCTGGTGGCGTGTTCTGGTCTGTCATGCCCTCGATCATGCAAGCCGACCCTGAGAGATCTCTGTGCGGTCCCTACGACCGCGCCAAGACTTGCCCGGGAGGCATCGTCGGTGCCACGGGTTGACCGGGCAGGCTGAGCCAGAACCCGGCTCCGCCGCCGGGCCCGCGGCCTGCACGGATGATGCCGCCGTGCCGCTCGACGATCGACCGGACGATGGAGAGCCCGAGGCCGGAGCCGGTCATCCCGCGCGACTCCGCGGACCGGTAGAAGCGGTCGAAGACGTGCGGGAGGTCCTTCGGGGAGATGCCCGGACCGTTGTCCGCGACCATCAGCGTCCCCTGGAGCAGGGTCACCATCACGGTCCCCCCGGGGGGACTCCACTTCGCAGCGTTGTCGAGCAGGTTGGTGATCGCGCGCTCCAGTGCTGCGGCGTCCCCGGTGACCCACCACGGCGTCGTCTGGACGTCGAACGCGACGTCTGCGCGGCGGCGTACCCGGGCGATCGCCTGGGACAGCACGGCGGTCAGCTCCACGGGTTCGACGGTCGGCACCGCCGGTTCGTCGCGGGCGAGCTCGACCAGGTCGCCGATCAGGGTGGTCATCTCGTTGATCTGGGCGCGGACGTCGTCGAGCAGCTCGGCACGGTTCTGCGGCGAGAGGCCGGTGGTCGCGTCGGCCTGGACCAGCAGGTCGAGGTTGGTGCGCAGCGAGGTGAGCGGGGTGCGCAGCTCGTGGCCGGCGTCGGCGACCAGCTGCCGCTGCCGGCTCTGCGAGGCCGACAGCGCGCGCAGCATCTCGTTGAACGCGGTGGCGAGCCGGGCGACCTCGTCGCTGCCCTCGATCGGGATCGGCTCGAGGCGCTGGGTCCGGGCGATGTCCTCGACCGAGGCGGTCAGCCGGCGTACCGGGCGCAGGCCGTTGCGCGCCACCGCCCAGCCGGCCAGACCGGCGGTGATCATCCCGGCGATGCCGAAGAGGAGCATCACCAGGCCGAGCCGGTCGAGCATCCGGTCGGTGGTCTCGAGCGACTGCGCGAGCACGAGTGCCTGGCCCGACCCGGCGTTGACCGCGACCATCCGCCAGCGCTCGCCGGCGTACCAGACGGTGCGCGCGGAGTTCTCGTGCGTCCCGTGTGCGACCTGGATCTCGGGGGCGCCGATGCCGAACCGGTCGCTGGTACCGAGGTTGTGCCAGCGCGCCGGGGTGGTGCTGGCGTCGACCAGGATGATCTTCACGTCCGCGGCGCCGAGCGCCCACGGCGGGATCTGGGCCTGGGCCAGGGCGTCGATGGTGTCGCTGCTGGCGGCCTGGGCGGCGCGCGAGGTCAGCGACTCGTCGAGCGCTCCGATCGTCTGCGCCCGCACCGTCGCGTACGCCGCGAACGCCACCACGGTGACCGCGAAGCCCACCGCGATCGTGGTCAGCAGCGTGACCCGGCTGGCCAGGGAGCGCCGGTAGTGCAGGCCGGTCCAGGCGGACGCGGCCATCGAACGGGTCTGGCGGTCGCTCACGCCGGCTCTTCGCGCAGCACGTAGCCGACCCCGCGCACGGTGTGCAGCAGGCGCGGCTCGTTCTCGGCCTCGGTCTTGCGGCGCAGGTACCCGACGTACACCTCGAGGCTGTTCGCGGTCGTCGGGAAGTCGAAGCCCCAGACCTCCTCGAGGATGAACGACCGCTCCAGGACCCGGCGCGGACGGCGCAGGAACAGCTCGAGCAGCGCGAACTCGGTGCGGGTCAGGGTCATCGACCGGTCGCCGCGACGGACCTCGCGCGAGGCCAGGTCCATGGTCATGTCGGCGAACTCGAGGAACTCGTCCGGGTCGCCGGCCTCGGGGCTGACCCGGCGCAGCAGCGCCCGCAGCCGGGCGAGCAGCTCGTCCAGGGCGAACGGCTTGGTCAGGTAGTCGTCGGCACCGGCGTCCAGACCCTCGACCCGGTCGCCGACAGCATCGCGCGCGGTCAGGACCAGGATCGGCACGTGGTTGCCGACCGAGCGCAGCGCCCGGGTGGTCTCGATGCCGTCGAGCCGCGGCATCATCACGTCCATCACGATCGCGTCCGGGCTGATCGTGCTGATCCCGGCGAGCGCCTCGGCTCCGTCCTGGGCGAGCGAGACGGTGTAGCCGTTGAATTCCAGCGACCTGCGCAGGGATTCACGGACGGCACGGTCGTCATCGACCACGAGGACGTGCGGCTTGGCGTCGGGGCTCACCGGGCAAGCCTGCCACTCCCTGCTGAATGTCGCCTGAGATCCCGGTCGACAGCCTGCTAGAGGTAGCGGCGGGCGGCGTCCCCGGCGAGGGTGCCGTACCGGCCGCCGAACAGTGCGGCGTGCACCAGCAGCGGGAACAGCTGGTGCAGCGGCTGCCGCTCCTCCCAGCCGTCGGCGAGCGGCGACTCCTCCGCGTACGCCGCGAGCACCCGGGCCAGCTGCGGCATCCCGAAGAGCGCGAGCATCGCCAGGTCCGTCTCGCGGTGGCCGCCGTGCGCGGCAGGATCGACCAGCACGGCGCACCGCTCGGCGCTCCAGACCAGGTTGCCGGACCAGAGGTCGCCGTGCAGCCTGGCCGGCGGCTCCGCGGGCCCGGCCAGGTCGACGATCCGGCGGACGAGTCCCTCGACCGCGGTGGCATCGGCGGGTTCGACGTGGCCGCGGTCGACCCCGAGCCGCAGGTAGGGCAGCACCCGGCGGACGGCGAAGAACTCGGGCCAGGTCGGAGCCGGCCGGTTCGGCAGCGGCAGCGAGCCGATGAAGCCGTCCTGCTCGGCCCCGAACCCCGCGGACCCGCTCGCGTGCAGCCTGGCCAGCATCCGGCCGAACTCGACCGCAGCCTCGGGCGACGGCCGGTTCGGCTCGATCCACCCCAGGACCAGGCAGTCGGCCTGGACACCGAGCACCTCGGCGACGGGGGCCACCCCGGGTTCGGCCAGCCAGCGCAGGCCGCGCGCCTCCGCCTCGAAGAAGCCCTCGGGGGCGTGCGACCGGGTCTTGATCAGTGCGGACCGGCCGTCGCTGAGCCGGAGCCGGGTCGACGTACAGGTGTCGCCGCCGGCCACCGGCGAGGTGGAAACCACCGCGGCACCGAGCAGGTGCTCAGCGCGTTCCGCGAGCGTCCGCATCCGGGCCATGGCCCATCCTCAGCCCGCGGGGTCCGGCGTGTCGAGGAGCGCCAGCTCGCGGACCAGCACCTCGCCGCTGCGCTCGACCATCGCGAGCACGTCCGCGAACCCCTGCGGCCCGCCGTACCAGGGATCCGGTACGTCGGGCACCGGCCCGCCGGCGGGTACCTCGGGGTCGTAGCTGCGGAACAACCGGACCCGCTGGTGACGGTCGGCGGGCAGCACCGCCAGCACGTCGGCCAGGTTGGCGGCGTCCATCGCCAGGATCAGGTCGTGGTCGAACCAGGACGGCCCGAACTGCCGGGCCCGGTGCCGGCTCGGGTCGTAGCCGGCGTCGGCCAGGGCGCGGGCGGCACGCGGGTCCATCGACTCACCGACGTGCCAGCCGCCGGTACCGCAGCTCTCGACGGTGACCTCGAGGCCGGCGGCGTCGACCAGCTCGGTCAGGACGACCTCGGCCGTGGGTGACCGGCAGATGTTGCCCAGGCAGACGACAGCGATCCGCACCGTGCGCTCAGTCGTTCTTCTTGCCGTCGGGCAGCAGCACGTGCGCGATCACCGACGCGATCGAGATCACGATGCCACCGCCGACCGCGGTCCAGAAGCCGTGCACGTGGAAGTGCAGGTTGAACGAGCCGGCGACCTTGCTGGTGAGCATCAGCATCAGCGCGTTGGTGATGATCAGGCCGAGCCCGAGGCTGAGGATGATCAGCGGCAGCGCCAGCATGTTCACGATCGGGCGGACGACGGCGTTGATGATGCCGAAGATCAGTCCGACGATCAGCAGCGTCTCGATGTTCTTGAGGTCGCTGTGCGCGGTCAGGGTGATGTTGCCGAACAGCCACACCGCGGCCCCGACACCGATGGCGTTGAGGACGACCCACCAAACGAATTTCATGGCGCCAGCCTAGGTGATCGCGGGGGTGGCGATCTCGGAGTGATCCGGCCGCGAGGCCTGCGCGACCAGGATCCCGGCCACCACCGCGACGCACCCGACCACCGCGACCGGTCCGAGCGATTCCCGGAACCAGGCCCAGCCGAGCGCCGAGACACCGATCGGTTCGAGCATCGCGATCACGGTGACCGTGGTCGCGCGGACGAGCGACAGTGCGAACAGCTCGGCGAAGAACGGCACCACGGTGCCGAGCGCGACGACCCAGGCGAGAGCCAGGCCCAGCGGCACGGTGTGCTGGTCGAGGACACCGAGCAGCGAGACCCTCCTGTCCAGGGTCGCGGTGTCGAACCTCGTGATCGGGTGCACGAGGTTGATCGCCACGGTCGCCACGCCGAAGGACCACAGGATCACCCGGAGCGGGTCGTGGACCGCACCGTCGCGTCCGTTGACGGCGGCCTCGCCGATCAGGAAGTAGCCGGCGAAGCAGATCGCCGCGCCGAACCCGGCCAGGATCCCGACCCCGTCGAAGCGGGCGCCGTGCCAGACCTGGGTGGCGGCCGCGAGACCGCCGACCGCGAGCCCGAGTCCGAGCCAGAGCCCGCGGGAGACCTGCTCGCGCTGCACGAACCGCGCCCACAGCGCCACCAGGATCGGTGCCTGGTACTCGAGCAGCAGCGCCATCCCCACCGGCAGCCGGTCGATGGCCACGAAGTACGCCCACTGCAGTGCGGCCACCCCGATCAGCCCGTGCGCGACGACCAGGACCAGCAGCCTTCCGGACGGCGGTCGCAGCGCCGTACGCCGGAACGCGACCGCGACCACCAGCAGGACCGCGAAGGTGCAGGTCACCCGGATCGTGGTGAGCATGGCCGGATCGACCCCGGCGCGCAGCGCGACCCGGGAGACGCCGGCGTTCACGGTGAAACAGGTCGCGCCGAGCGCCACCAGGCCGACACCGAGGGCCGGGGAGCGCGCTGTCACCCGGGAACTCTATTCCGCAGCGAATCTCGATTTTCGGTCCGGTCGATCACGGTTGCATCCGATTTACCGGTCCATCCCCTGGCACACGTGGGCTAGCCCACGGGAGTTCCTTGGTACACGGGGCCTTGCGGTGCCGTGCCCGCGGGTTTTTAGTGGCTCCAGGAGCCAGCCCCCAGACACTGGATGAAGCGGCCGCTGCCCACCCCCCAGGGCGACGGCGCCAGCACCACTTATCCAGTGCGGCTCCTGCGGCGCGTGCTCGGGTCAGCCCGGGCACGCGCCACTCACCGTCTGCTGACCGGCAGCGTCAGGGTGAAGACGGATCCTCGCGGCTCCCGCGAGCGGTAGCTGATCGATCCGCCCTGGGCCTGCGCGAGGGTGTGCACCACGTGCAGGCCGAGCCCGGTCCCCGGAACCGCGGTCCCGGCGGCCCGGGTGAACTCGCAGAACAGCCGGGCCCGGAACTCCAGCGGCACGCCCGACCCGTCGTCCTCGACGTCGATGCACAGGCAGTCCGGGTGCTCCCGGCTGGTCCGGACCCGGATCACCACCGGGGGATCGCCGTACTTGTGCGCGTTCGTCAGCAGGTTGCCGACCATCTGCTCGAGCCGGATCGGGTCGGCGAGCACCGGCCGGTGGTCGGTCACCTCGATCCGGACCGTCCTCGCGTACCGGTCGGAGACGACGTCGGCGAGCAGTGCGGTGAGCTCTACGGTGCGGACCTCGATCCGCAGCGTGCCGCGCTCGGCCTGCGCCTCGACCAGCAGGTCCGCGGTGATGCCGTCGAGCATCTTGGCCTGGCGGCCCACCGACTCCAGCAGCCGGTTCCGGTCGGTGTCGCTGACGTCGTCCTCGGTCAGGGTCTCCGCGACCGCGCACAGCACTGCCACGGGTCCTCGGAGCTCGTGCGCGGTGGTGGCGATCGCGGTCCGCAGGTGGGCCACCTCGTCGGAGATCTCCTGCAGGTACACCAGCAGGGAGTCGTCGGTGTGCCGCAGGGTGACCCGGACGGCGCGGCCCAGGCTCGCCTCGAAGCTGACGTCCCCGCGGAGCCGGACGCCGGCGATGGCCGCCGCGAGCTCGTGAGCCGACTCGGCCAGCGCGGTGCCGGGTACCGGCTGCTGACCGAGGAGCTCGATCGCGGCCGGGTTGGCGGCCAGGACCCGGTACGGCGGGTCCGCACCGACCTCCAGCACGCCGTACGGAGCGAGGCTGATCGGGTCCCGGCGCGGGCTCGGCGCTCGCGGAGCGGGCACGGGTCCGGACACCGTCTCGGCCGCCTGCTCGGCCTCGTGCTCGGTCACCGGCCCGGCGACCGGTCCCGATCGGGTGCCGACGGCATCGCGGATGTGGTCCAGGATCCTGCCGAGCGAGGCACCCTTCTGGAGGTAGGCGTCGGCGCCGATCTCGAGGGCGCGCTCGGACATCTGGGAGGCGCCGAAGCCGGACAGCACGATGATCCTGGCCGCGGGCACCAGGGCCCGGATCGTCGGCAGCGCCTCGAGACCGTCCATCACCGGCATCGAGAGGTCGAGCAGCACCACGTCGGGGTTGGTGGCGCGCACGGCCTCGATGCCGGCCAGACCGTCACCGGCCTCACCGACCAGGGCCATCCCGCCACGGACCAGCGCGGAACGGAGCAGCTCGCGCAGGTCTGCGGTGTCGTCGATGATCACCACCCGGAGCTGTCCGACGACCGTTCCGGTACTCACGGCTGTTCCAGGGTCGCCGGGGCGCTCCGGAGCAGGGCTGCGCCGTCGGGGTTGCGTCCGAGCAGGTCGGTGATGATCCGGCTCGCCGCGGCGATCGAGGAGGTCAGCGCCTCCTGCGACCGGTCCGGTTGGTTCAGGTCGAGCGCCATCTTGGCGACCACCAGGCCCTGCAGGACGGTGTCGTTGAGCTCGAGGGCCTGGCTCTCCCGCTGGCGCAGGTCCTCGAACAGCTGGGCGCCGTGCATCAACGAGGAGTAGTTGCGCCGCAGGGTCCAGTAGTAGACCGCGACCAGGGCCCCGACGACGTCCCAGCTGGCCAGCGGCCAGCCCCACGCAGCACGCATGGCGAGGCCCTGGGGGTCGTGGACGCCGAGGCTCGGCAGCGCCATGTGCAGCGAGTGCGCGCCGTGGTGCACCGAGCACGTGAAGAAGATCGCGCCGGTGGCGGCCCCGAGCGGGTTGGTCCGGAGCTGGTGGCTGCGGGCGAGCGGCACCACGATGGCGAGGGTGATCAGCAGGTAGGCGCATGCGATGATCGCGTTGCAGACCATGCCGACGGTCCAGGAGTGCACCTGCACGTCAGGTCACCACCCGGGTCACGAGCTGACGCCTCTGAGCGAGAGGGTCACCAGGACCAGCGTCGAGGCGATCGTCCACACCCGGGCCGTCTGGCTCCACCCGCCCCACCCGGACAGGCGGGGGGACGGCGTGCCCGGTGCGCGTGCGTGCAGCATCGCCGTACCGGCGGCGACGATGGTGAGCTCCCAGACCACGCTGGAGACGTCCCAGGGGCCGATCTCCTCCGGCTTCGGCAGCAGCCCGAACGGCAGCCCCACGGTGCGGGTCACCAGCCAGAGCACGACCACGGCGGCGTTCCCGAGGACGGCCGCGAGGATCAGGCGTCGGGAGGGACGCCTGATCATCGCTGCTGCCCAGAGCATCTGTGCCAGGGCCGAGCACGAGAAGAACAGGCCGAACAGGAACCTCTCCCGGAAGTGCTCGGGACCGACGGCGGCGTGCACACCGGCGGCCGCTGCCGAGCTCACGACAGCGAGCGGCAGCAGCGTCCGGGCCAGCGGGTCGGTCCGGGCCTGCCGGACGAGGGGTGCCGGTACCGGTGCCGCCGGCAGGTCGACGCCGTGGCCCAGGGTGCCGGCCGCGATCTGGTCGGCGAGGTGCAGGACCCGCCGCTCGTGCTCGTCGTACCGGATCCGACGTGCGGGCAGGAACTGGGGCGCGAGCAGGCAGATGAGTCCGAGCAGGCCGACCCCGAGGACGCCGTAGTGGATTCCGTGCGCCACCGTGGTGGCACCGACCAGCACTTGCATCACGACCTCATCCCTCGACCGCGTCCCCACGAGGCGGCCCTGACAGCCTAAGGGGTCATATAGGATTAAAGGGACATACAGGCCAAGGTTTGTCCGTCCGGGTCCCGACGGGTACCAGACGGGCTATGCCGCTCTCCGTCGTTCGGACGAGATCACGATGGCGACGGCCACGACGATCACCGCACCGCCGACCACGACGGCGGCAGTGATCGGCTCATCCAGGATCACCGCTCCGAGGACGACGGCGACGACCGGGTTCACGTACGCGTACGTCGCGACCAGCGAGATCGGTGCGTTCCCCAGCAGCCAGACGTACGCGGAGAACGCCAGCATCGAGCCGAAGACGACCAGGTAGCCCCAGGCGAACCAGATGTGCGGCGAGTACGACGACGGGTGCAACCGCTCGCCACCGACGGTCCCCGCCACCAGCAGGACCACGCCGCCGGTCCACATCTCGTGGACCGTCATCACGAACGCGTCCTGCGGCAACGGCAGCCGCGGCTGGACCCACGAGCCGAACGCCCAGCAGGTGCTCGCGAACAGGACGATCAGCGCCGGCCAGAGCGGGAGGTGTCCCGAGCCCGATCCGGTGGCGTGGTTCCCGGCGACGACGAGGTAGACCAACCCGGCGAACCCGAGCCCGACCCCGGTCACGCTGCCGGCACGAGGCCGGTCGCCGGCGGCGTACCGGAACAGCGTGATCATCAGCGGCGCGATCGCGATCAGCAGGGCGGTCACCCCCGACGGGGTACCGCGGCTCTCGCCGACCGAGACGAGCCCGTTGCCGAGGACCGGCAGCATCATCCCCAGGGCGGCGCAGCCGAGCAGCTCGCGCCGGGGGAGCAGCAGCGTCCGGAACCCGTTGCGCAGGCCGAGGACCAGGGCCAGCAGGATCGCGGCCACCAGGAAGCGCGACCCCATCCCGACCAGCGGCGGGACCTCCTTCACGACCACCCGGATGCCGAGGTAGGTCGACCCCCAGACCAGGTACACGATCACCAGCGCCACCGCGACTAGCCCGGGTGCGGCTGGTGCGCGGAGGCTGCTCTCGGGGGGCGTGGTCACGTCCTCACCCTGTCGTAGAGCGCCGACAGGGCGCACCTGGTTTGTCTCGCTTCCGAGACCCGCGAAGTTACTGATGAGTTGGTTGGCGCGGAGATGTCCGATCTGGGTACCTTGGCAACGTCACGGGGCTCCGCGCACATCCGAACCTCATCCGGTACGGCGGGCGGGCCATCAGCTGCCGACGCGACGAAGTGGTGACCCCGCTTCCCGCGGACCTCCAGGAGACGCCATGGGACCAGTCGATTTCGTCCAGCTGCTCACGCCCGAGGGCGAGCGCGTCGAGCATCCTGACTACGCCTTCACGCCGGACACCGCAGGGGGCGACGGTGCCGACGAGGCCGAGGTGATCCGGGGTCTGTACCGCGACATGGTCCTGGTACGCCGGATCGACACCGAGTCGACGGCCCTCCAGCGGCACGGCGAGCTCGGCCTGTGGGCCCAGCTGCTCGGGCAGGAAGCCGCCCAGGTCGGGTCCGGCCGGGCGCTCGCGCCCCAGGACTTCGCCTTCCCGACCTACCGCGAGCACGGCGTGGCCTGGTGCCGCGGGGTCGACCCGCTGCAGGTACTGACGCTCTGGCGCGGGAGCGCCCATGCCGGCTGGGACCCTGCCGAGTACAACTTCGGCAACTACACGGTCGTGATCGGCGCGCAGACCCTGCACGCGACCGGCTACGCGATGGGGGTCCAGCGCGACGGCCTCGTCGGAACCGGCGACCCCGAGCGGGACACCGCGGTGGTCACGTACTTCGGCGACGGCGCCTCGTCGCAGGGCGACGTCAACGAGGCGTTCGTCTTCGCCGCGTCCTACAACGCCCCGGTCGTCTTCCTGTGCCAGAACAACCAGTGGGCGATCTCGGCAGGCAGCGAGCGGCAGAGCCGGATCCCGCTCTACCAGCGCGCCAACGGGTTCGGGTTCCCCGGTGTCCGGGTCGACGGCAACGACGTACTGGCCTGCTACGCCGTCACCAAGGCAGCGCTGCAGCGGGCGCGGGAGGGCAACGGGCCGACCCTGGTGGAGGCCTACACCTACCGGATGGGTGCGCACACGACGACCGACGACCCGACCCGGTACCGGATGAGCGAGGAGCTGGAGCGCTGGAAGCTCAAGGACCCGATCGCCCGGGTGCGCGCCTACCTGACCCGGAGCGGGCTGGCCGACGCCGACTGGTTCGGGGTGCTCGACGAAGAGGCCGACGACCTCGGCCACCGGCTGCGCGAGGGGTGCAAGGCGCTGGCCGACCCGGATCCGCTGGACATCTTCGACCAGGTCTACGTCGAGCAGACCGCCGAGCTGGCCGAGCAGCGGGACGCCTTCGCGGCGTACCACGCGAGCTTCACGGGAGCGGGCGCATGACCAAGATGACCCTGGCCAAGGCGCTGAACGCCGGCCTGCGCCGCGCGATGGAGGACGACCCCAAGGTGCTCCTGATGGGCGAGGACGTCGGCAAGCTCGGCGGGGTCTTCCGGATCACCGAGGGGCTGCAGAAGGACTTCGGCGAGGACCGCGTTCTCGACAGCCCGCTGGCCGAGTCCGGGATCATCGGGACCGCGGTCGGCCTGGCGATGCGCGGGTACCGGCCGGTCTGCGAGATCCAGTTCGACGGCTTCGTCTACCCGGCGTACGACCAGATCGTCAGCCAGGTCGCCAAGATCCACTTCCGTACCCGCGGCGCGGTCCGGATGCCGATGGTGATCAGGATCCCGTACGGCGGTGGCATCGGTGCCGTCGAGCACCACTCGGAGTCCCCGGAGGCGCAGTTCGCGCACACCCCGGGGCTCAAGGTGGTCACCTGCTCGAACCCGGCCGACGGCTACGTGATGATCCAGCAGGCGATCGCCAGCGACGACCCGGTGATCTTCTTCGAGCCCAAGCGGCAGTACCACTCCGACAAGGCCGAGGTCGACGAGGGCGCCGAGCTGACCGCGGCTGCTCCGCTGTTCACCTCGAAGGTCGTCCGGCCCGGGAGCGACGTGACCCTGGTCGCGTACGGGCCGATGGTGAAGACCTGCCTGAAGGCCGCCGAGGCCGCGGCCGCCGAGGGGCGTTCGATCGAGGTGATCGACCTGCGCTCGCTCTCGCCGCTGGACCTCGGACCGGTCGAGGAGTCCGTACGCCGGACCGGCCGGATCGTGGTCGCCCACGAGGCGCACACCAACCTCGGCATGGGAGCGGAGGTGGCCGCACGGATCAGCGAGCGCTGCTTCTACTCCCTGGAGGCACCGGTGCTCCGCGCCGGCAGCTACGACACCCCGTACCCGCCGTCGCGGATCGAGGAGGACTACCTGCCCGACCTGGACCGGGTCCTCGACGCCGTCGACCGCACCTTCGAGTTCTGATGAGCGAGTACTTGTTGCCCGACGTGGGCGAAGGCCTCACCGAGGCCGAGATCATCAGCTGGCGGGTCCAGGTCGGTGACGAGGTGAAGATCAACGACATCGTCGTGGAGATCGAGACCGCGAAGTCGCTGGTCGAGCTGCCGTCGCCGTACGCCGGGGTCGTCGAGGCGCTGCTCGTCGAGATCGGC
Organism: Marmoricola sp.; assembly: GCA_025965315.1. GTDB lineage: Bacteria > Actinomycetota > Actinomycetes > Propionibacteriales > Nocardioidaceae > Marmoricola. The sequence goes on along the minus strand of JAOPXD010000158.1, from coordinate 10,805 downwards.
GAGACCGTCTCGGTGGGGACGCCGATGATCCGGATCAACGACGGGGTCGCGCCGACCCCGCCCGAGCCGGTCCTGGACCTGTCGAACCCGGCCGCCACCGGAGCGGTCGAGGGCGAGAGCCTGGTCGGCCGCAACAAGGCCGAGCGTGCCGCCGTACGCCGGACCCGTACGACTGCGAGCACGACCCCCGCTGGTCGAGCAGCGACGGAGGAGCGGACAGACGAGACCGCCCCCCCCGCCCTCGCCAAGCCCCCGGTCCGCAAGCTGGCCAAGGACCTGGGCGTCGATCTGGCGACCTGTCGCGCGACCGGTCCCGGCGGATCGATCTCGCGCGGCGACGTCGAAGCCGCGGTCGGGCTCGGTACAGCCGCCGTGGCGGGCCGTGCCCCGGTCGAGTCCGGGGACCGTGAGTGGCGCGAGCCGATCAAGGGAGTCCGCAAGATGATGGGCGCGGCGATGACCGCCTCGGCCTTCACCGCACCGCACGTCACCGTGTGGACCGCCGTCGACGTCACCCGGACCTCCCAGTTCGTGGGCCGGCTCCGGCAGCGGCCCGAGTTCGCCGAGGTCAAGGTCTCGCCGCTGCTGATCCTGGCGGCAGCATCGATGCGGGCGATCCGCCGTACGCCGGTGGTGAACTCGCTCTGGGACGACGCGGCCCAGGAGGTGGTCTTCAAGCGGTACGTGAACCTCGGCATCGCAGCCGCCACCCCGCGGGGGCTGGTGGTACCGAACATCAAGGACGCCGAGTCGCTCTCGCTCCTCGAGCTGGCCGGTGCCCTCGGTGACCTGACCGCGGTCGCCCGTGAGGGCCGAACCCAGCCGGCGGAGATGAGCGGCGGCACCTTCACGATCACCAACATCGGCGTCTTCGGCATCGACGGCGGCACCCCGATCATCAACCCCGGCGAGTCCGCGATCCTGTGCTTCGGGGCCACCAAGCGCCAGCCGTGGGTGGTGACGCTGCCCGACGGCACGGAGACGCTGGAGATCCGGGACGTCTGCACGCTGACGCTCTCCTTCGACCACCGGCACGTCGACGGCGAGAGCGGCTCGCGCTTCCTCGCCGATGTCGCCTCGATGATGGAGGACCCGGCGGCGGCCCTGCTGTTCTGACGCGCCCGATCCCCCGCGCCAGGCGCCCTGTTCCCCCGAACCAGGTGCATGACGCGGGGGACCGGCGGTCACCCCTCGAGGACTACCCGCAGCCGAGGAACCGGTCCAGGTGCGTCGCCTGCTCGCGCTGGCACGCACCTGACCCCGAAGCGCCCGGTTCGTTGAACTGCAGGAGAGCCATGCACCCCCAACGAGCGACCGGTAGGGCAGGTCACGGTCCGGCGGGGGCCCGCCGAGTGATCTGGGCCTCGTCTACTTGTCCTTGAACCTGATCAAACCGGTCAGGGTCGGCATGTACGCGGCCCCGTCCGGGCCCACGTAGATCGACGCGTAGTGGTTGTTCCACTGGATCCCGTTGCCGGTGAGCTGCTTCCACTGGGTCACGCCGGTGCGGATGTTGATCGCGGTGAAGTACCAGTCGTCCTCGAGCTTGCTCGCGGCCGGCTTCGAGTACACGTAGACCAGTCCGTTGGCCAGCGAGACCTTCGGGACCGAGGTCGGTGCCGATACCTCGTCCGTCCAGGCCACGTCGCAGGTGCCGTCCGCGTTCAGGTCCACCTTCGCCACACCGGGTGAGCTGGTCTTGCCGCCGATGGTCGTGGTGACGCCCTTGTAGCCGTAGTTGTTCTCCACGATGACCGACTCGCTGCCGTCGCTGTCACCGGCGTAGGCGAGGCTGTTCTCGGTGTCCGAGGCGCCGGCGGCGAAGACGGGGGCCTGGCAGATGAGCTTGCCCGCGTCCGCCCCGTCGCGCTGGTAGAACTGCACGTGCATCTGGGGGTCGGCGTTGTCGGTGATCGCGACGACGTGCTGACCGATCAACGTCGGGGTCGTCCCCGAGCCCTGCGAGAGCTGCCCCGGCTTCTGCTCGCTGCCGCGGTCGTACGCGGTCGACCAGCGGATCACCGGCGTGCCACTGGCATCGGCGACGTCGTACAGCTTGTGGTCGGTGACCAGGTAGATCGCGCCGGCCTCGTCACCGGAGATCGAGTTGTAGATACCTTCGCCCGCAGGAAGCTGCAGGGTCTTCACCGCACCGGTCGCAGGGTCGATGTCGCCGACCAGACCGTTCTGGGTCACGAAGAACGTGCGGCCCGACCAGTCAGGCATGGTGGCGACCAGACAGTCGTCCGAAGGCACCACCGAGGCGACGTTGTAGGTACCGAGCAGGGTGAAGCCGGCGGGGTTGACCCGGACCTTGATCACCGTGCGCGCCGAGGTCACCACGTAGGCGACGTCGCTCGCGCTCAGTGAGAAGTAGGTGCCACCACAGATGTCGGTGAACGGGTTCGTCACCGGGTAGACGGCACGGGTGGAGGTCTTGAAGTCCGAGCCGATCGTGCGCAGCGTGGTCGGGTTGATCAGCCGCAGCGCGAAGCCCTGGAGTCCACCGCAGAGGCCGACGATGTGGCCGCGCGAGTCGAAGCCCATCGTCGCGCACTCAGAGACGCCGTACGACGCCGAGCGGACCTGGAGGTCCTTGCCGAGGGGTCCGCTGACCGCGTAGGTGTTGGAGCCGTAGGCGTCGTTGTGCATCGAATTGGTGCCGTTCGGCGACAGGAACGGGTTCTGCGGTACCGCCTCGTGCGGCAGCGGGTCGGCGACCATCGCCGTGCCGGTGAACGCCGCCTTGTCGATGCCGGTCGGCAGCGGCGGGATCGGGATCGCGCCGTTGGCGACGCCGAGCTGGGCAGGTACGACGACGGCGAGGGCCGCGATCGCAGCGACGGCGAGGAAACGGAAGCGGGTCATGGGAACTCCAACGAGTCAGGGGTCAGGAAGGGAACGTGGTCAGGTCGTTGCTGCGCGGGGGAGCGGTGTTCAGGATCGCATCGGTGCCGCCGTCGGCGAGGATCATCGTGCCGACGAGCAGGCTCGCGTCCTTCGAGAGCAGGAAGGCGATCAGGGCCGCGATCTCCTCCGGACGCCCCGGTCGGCCGAGCGCGTTCGGGTAGAGGTCGGCGAACGGCCCGAAGACCGGGTCCTTGCGGAGCTCGTCGGTCATCGGGGTGGCGATCAGTCCCGGTGCGATCGCGTTCACCCGGATCCCGGCGCCGGCCCACTCGGGCCGGATCCCCTCGCGGCGCGCCCAGGAGGCCAGCGCGTACTTCGAGACCGGGTACATCATCACCGCCTCGTGGGTGGCGGCGAGCGTCCGCGCGCCGTCCTCGTCGTCGGCCAGGCAGGCCTCGACGACGCCGTCGCTGGCCCAGCCGGGCTGGCAGGTCACCGAGTTCGAGGCGATCAGCACCACCGAGGCGGCGCCGGACCGCTCGAGCAGCGGCTTCAGCCCGGTGACCAGGCTGATCGCGCCGAAGTAGTTCACCGAGATCAGCAGCGCGGGGTCGGTCCCGGTGTACCCGGCGATCCCGGCGCACGGCACCAGTCCGTCGATGCCCTCGGGCGCCAGCTCGTGGACCCGGCGTACGGCTTCGGCCCGGCCGGACGCCGTGCTGAGGTCGACCTCGATCTCGGCACCTCGAAGATCGACCCCGATCACCCGGTGCCCGTCGTGCTCGAGCCGGTCCTTGGTGGCGGCGCCGATTCCGGACGCGGCGCCGCTGACGACGTAGGTACTCACCGCGCTATTGGAACTGAAACACGTTCTAGTGTCCAGCGATGTCTAGTCGCTGCCCGGGACCCCGGTCGCGAACCGCTGGGCACGGACCGCGACGAGCGCGGCCCGGTCGGCGTGGAAGAGGGTGCCGAGCTCGTGCTCGAGGACGGCCCCGAGGCGGTGGCAGAACGCTTCGGCCTCCTCGGCGGCGTCCGGGTGCTCGGCGACGATCCTGTCGACCACCCCGACCGCCTTCAGGTCCATCGCCCGGATCCGCTGGGCCCGCGCCATCTCCGGGGCGTGCTCGGTGTCGCGGTGCACGATCGCGCTCGCGCCTTCGGGGGGCAGCGGCGAGAGCCAGGCGTGCTGGGCGGCGATCACCCGGTCCGCCGGGAGCAGTGCGAGGGCTCCGCCACCGTTGCCCTGCCCGAGCATCAGGCACAGGGTGGGGGCTTCGAGGGTGACCAGCTCGGCCAGGCTGCGGGCGATCTCGCCGGCCAGTCCGCCCTCTTCTGCTTCGGGGCTCAGCGCCGCGCCGGGGGTGTCGATCACCGTGAGCAGCGGGATCCCCAGCTCGACGGCGAGCCGCATCCCGCGCCGGGCCTCGCGCAGTGCACCCGGGCCCATCGGCCGGTCCGTGGTCTGGCCGCGACGGTCCTGCCCGAGGAACACGCAGGGCGCGTCGCCGAACTTCGCGAGCGCGATCATCAGGCCGGGGTCCGCCTCGCCCTGGCCGGTGCCGTTGAGCGGGACGACCTCGCTGGCGGCGTACCTCAGCAGGCGCCGTACGCCGGGCCGGTCCGGACGCCGCGAGCGCACCACCGCGTCCCAGGTGTCGACGTCGGGAACGGGCTCGTCCGGCTCCGCCGGTCCGGGCAGCGCCGGTCGGGCCAGCAGGATCGACAGCGTGCGGTCGAGCAGGCCGGCGATCTCCTCGGGCGGGACGACGCCGTCGATGATGCCGTGCGCGTAGAGGTTCTCCGAGGTCTGGACGCCCTCGGGGAACGGCTTGCCGTAGAGCGCCTCGAACACCCGCGGGCCGAGGAAGCCGACGAGGGCTCCGGGCTCGGCGATCGTGACGTGGCCCAGCGACCCCCAGGACGCCATCACGCCACCGGTGGTCGGGTTGCGCAGGTAGACCAGGTACGGGTGGCCGGCGTTCTTGTGAGCGGCGATCGCGGCGGAGATCCGGATCATGTGCACGAAGGCGGGAGTGCCCTCCTGCATCCGGGTGCCGCCGCTGACCGGCGCGGCGAGCAGCGGGATGCCCTCGGCGGTCGCGCGCTCGATGCCGGTCACCAGCCGGGTCGCCGCGGCCTGGCCGATCGACCCGGCCAGGAAGCCGAACTCGCAGGCGATCACCGCGACCCGTCGACCGTGCATCAGGCCCTCGCCGGTGATCACCGACTCGTCGACCCCGGACCTGGTCCGGGCGGAGTCCAGGGCAGCGGCGTACGCCGGACTGATCGCCCCGTACGACGGCGCCGTGTCCCAGGAGACCCAGGATCCCTCGTCGAGCACCAGGGTGATCAGCTCGAGGGCGTTCATCCGGGGATCGTATCGGCCAGAATGGGCCCGATGCTGATCTCCGTCGACGACCCCGCCCGGGCGGATGTCGTTGCCCTGCTGGCCGAGCACCTCGCCGACATGTTCGCGACCTCGCCCGCGGAGAGCGTGCACGCGCTGGACGTGACCGGGCTCCAGGTCCCTGCGGTGACGTTCTGGACAGCGCGGACGGACGGGGACCTGCTCGGCTGCGTGGCCCTGAAGGAGCTCGGACCCCGTCACGGTGAGATCAAGTCGATGCGGACCGTGACCGCTGCTCGGGGCGTCGGCGTCGGCGCGGCACTGCTCCAGCAGCTGATCGAGGTCGGCACCGGACGCGGGTACGAGCGGCTCAGCCTCGAGACCGGCACCCAGGACTACTTCGCGCCGGCGCGGCGGCTGTACGTCCGGCACGGGTTCGTCGCGTGCGAACCGTTCGACGGCTACGTGCTCGACCCGAGCAGCGCGTTCTTCACCCGGTCTCTCGCGTCTCCTTGACCAGCATGCTCACCGCGTGTCCGTCGGGTCCGTAGCGACCGACCTCGGTGAACCCGCGCGAGCGGTGGAACGCCAGCGACGGCTCGTTGGGCGGATCGACGTTGACCTCGAGGCAGAGCAGCGGCCCGAGCTCGGCGGCACGCGCCTCGATCTCGGCGTAGACCCGCGACGCGATCCCGGTACGTCGGGCGGCCGGGTCGATCACGATCCGGTCCAGGTACAGGAACACCGGGTAGCGCTCGACGAACCACCGGAAGTTCGCCGAGTCGTACGGCGCCCCGGGCAGGAAGGTCAGCACGAACCCGACGTCCGCTCCGGCGTGCGTGATGATCGAACCGGCGTCGACGAACCCGAGGAGCAGCTCGAGCCGATCAGCGTCCATCGGCGCGAGCAGCTCGACGTGGCGCAGGTTCCAGTCCAGGACCAGCGCGTGATCGGCGGGCGTGATCGGCCGCAGCAGGGGTTCGTCGCTCATGGGTAGGTGATCCCGGTGGCCTTCTCGCTCAGGTCCCAGAGCGCTGCCTGCGCCGCGCGGTCGTTGACGAACCGGCGGCGGGTGGCCACCACCTTCGGCAGCCCGGACATCTGGCCGAGACCGCCCGGGCCGACGTACGTCGCTCCGGGAAGCTCCGCGGTCGCCGCCATCAGGGTGGGCAGGGCGCCGAGCTCGGCGGGCTGGCCGAGCGCGCCGGTGACCGCGGACATGAAGCGGCCGCCGAAGCCGCCGCTCTTCGCGACGAGCTCGGTCGACGAGTAGCCGGGGTGCGCGGCCTGCGCCGTGACCGGGAGGCCGGCCGCCCGGAGACGGCGTTCGAGCTCCTTGACGAACAGCAGGTTGGCCAGCTTCGACTCCCCGTAGCTGCCCCACTTGGAGTAGCGCCGGGTCTGGGTCCGGGGCTCGTCCAGCGGAACCCGGAGCGCGATCCGGTGGGCGTGCGAGGCGACCGAGACGATCCGGCCGTTGCCGGACGCGATCACCTGGGGGAGCACCAGACCGGTGAGCAGGAACGGGCCGAGGTGGTTGGTCCCGAACTGCAGCTCGAAGCCGTCGATCGTGCGGGCGTACGGCATCGCCATCACCCCGGCGTTGTTGATCAGCAGGTCGATCGGTCCCAGCTGGGCGATCTCGGCCGCGCCGCGTCGTACCGAGGAGAGGTCGGCGAGGTCGGCCACCACCGGGTGCAGCGTCGCTCCGGGGATCTCGGCGGTGATCGCGGCCGAGGTGGCCTCCAGCTTCGCCGCGGACCGGGCCACCAGGATGACCTCCGCGCCGGCCCGGGCGAGCTCGCGGGCGGTCTGGGTCCCGAGACCAGCGGTGACGCCGGTGACCAGGGCGCGCTTGCCGGTCAGGTCGGGAAGGTCCACCAGCGTCCAGCGGCCCCGACTCACGGCGTCACGCGCAGGTTGCTCAGGAACGTCTGACCTAGACCCGCATCCCCGGTGTACGCGGGCGTCGTGGCTCCGACCGTGCGCCGGCCACCGGCAAGGACGACGAAGTCCTCGGCGCTGAGCGTGATCTGCACCGTGGCCGCCTCGAGGGGCTCGACCCAGCCGGCCCGGCCGTCGTCGCCGATCGCCACGCTCCAGCTCTGCCCGGCCTCGGGGACGTCGACCCGGATGCTGGTCCCGACCGGCGGCGAGACCCGCTTGCCGAGCACCATCGGCAGACCGCCCGCGAGCCGGGTGATCGCGTGCGCGGCCGGGGCGCCGTCGTACCCGCCCGGTCGGCCGATCGCGCGCCGGATGTCCTGCTCGTGCATCCAGACGTCCAGCGGCCGGTTGCCGAGCAGCGTCTCGTTGTCCCACGGGACGCCGCCGGGAGTCCGCGGCGGCGCGGCGGCGCCATCCGTGGCCGGTACGGCGTCGAGCTCGGCCGAGCGTGTCGCCGCAGCCTGCTCGATCTCGTCGGCCAGCTCGGTCATCGAGCGCTCGCGGCGCGCGACCACCCCGGACTCGGTGTAGTACCCGGTGAGGCTCTTGATGTGCGGGGCCTCGGCGACCTGGACGCTGTCCTCTGGGGTACCGGCGAGCACCGCTTCGAGATGGGCGGTGTGCGCGACGTTGTCCTTCACGCTCCAGCCGTCCAGATCGGTGGGCAGGTCCCACTGGTCCTCGGGGATGTCGCGCGACAGCGCCACGAACTCGGCGATGGCTTCGCGCCAGGTGTCGACGTAGGCGGCCAGCTTCGGGGCATCGGTCATGGGGGCACTCTAAAGCCCCCGGACCGATCCGCTCAGGCGCTGCGCAGGCGCGGAGCCGTTGCCACCGGGTGCAGCTGGGTGGTCCGTTGGCGCAGCACCCGGCGCTCCAGCTGCTCGTGCAGGTTCTGCGCCCAGATCTTCGGTGTCAGCCTGCTCGCGAGCGCGCGCGACCCGTCCGACATCGCCTTCAGGCGCTCGGGCTCCATCGTGCTCATCCGGACCATCGCGTCGACCAGGTCGTCCTGGTCGCCGGCAGTGACCGTCCAGCCGTTGAAGCCGTCCTGGAGCAGGTGCGGAACCGCACCGACGCCGTCGGAGCAGATCACCGGAAGGCCCGCGGACGCTGCCTCCTGGACCACGACGCCGTACCACTCGATGTGGCTGGGCAGGATGAACCCGGAGCTGGCGTGCATCAGGTCGACCAGGTCGGCGGGCTGCACGAAGCCGCGCCAGTCGATGCCTTCCTTGTCGACGAAGTGGTCGCGCTCGGGTCCGTCGCCGGCGACCACGAGCTCCCACGGGTCCTCGACCCGGGTGCGGTACTCGGCGTACGCCGCGGCCAGCAGGCCGGGCGCCTTGTGCCAGATCAGCCGGCCGGTGAACAGGAACCGCTTGCGGGCGGCGATCTCGTCCTGCTCGCGCGGCCCGCGCTCGAACAGCTCGGTGTCGGCGGAGTTGGCGCCCCGGATGATCTGGTGGCCCTCGAAGCCGATCCGGCGGGCGAACAGCTCGGACCGCTCCCCGGGCACCCAGGCCGCGTCGAACAGGGGCAGCACGTAGAAGCGACTGGCCACCAGGCCGGCGTACTGCTTCCTGGTGCCGTGCCAGAAGTTGCTGGTGAAGATCACCCGCAGCGCGCGGTCGCGGAACTGCTTCATGATCGCGCGGTAGCCCTTGCCGTCCCAGGACCACATGATGATCACGTCCGGCTTGAAGTCCTCGATCACCGGAGCGAGCACCTCGGCCGACGGGATCCCCTGGGTGGTCTCGCCGTTCGCCGAGGTGTCGTCCCGCTCCCAGATGTAGCGCTCGACCGAGCCGGAGAACGTCGACGGGTTGAAGGCTGCGTAAGCCATCGCCGACGGGTGCACCAGGAGCAGCTCGTTGCCCAGCGCGGCGATCTCGCTGAAGCACTTGTCCTGGTACGCCGTGAGTCCGGTCATCAGTACCGCGATACGCATGGTCTCTCCTGGGAGGTGGGAGGGCGGCTACCCGAGTGGCCGGTGGACTTCAAAGTATACTAACTCTATAGAGTTAACAAACCAAAGCATGTTTAGGTACGAGAAATTTCTGCGCCGGCTTCCGGTCGACGGGTACGTTCGGGCCATGGCAACGGCGTACCAACGGTTGGTGGCTCTCGGCGACTCCCAGACGGAAGGGCTCAACGACGGGGACGACGCCTCCGGTGTCCGAGGCTGGGCGGACCGGTTCGCGGAGCGGCTCGCTGCCACCACCAGCCCGGACCTGACCTATGCCAACCTGGCCGTCCGCGGCTGCCGGGCCCGGCACGTCCGCGAGCAGCAGCTACCGGCGGCGCTCGCGCTGAAGCCCGACCTGGCCTCGGTGGTCGTCGGCATGAACGACCTGCTGCGTCACGACTACGACCTCGAGGAGACGGTCGCCCAGGTCGAGGAGACCTTCGCCGCACTGCGTGCGACCGGATGCCGGGTGGTGACGACGAGCTTTCCCGACGTCTCCCTGATGCTGCCGGTGATGGGCTGGTTGCGACCGCGCGAGGTCGAGCTGAACAACCGCCTGACCGAAGCCGCCGAGCGTCACGGCGTCGAGGTCCTCGACCTCTTCAACATCGGCCTCACCTCGGACCCGGCGATGTGGAGCCACGACCGGATCCACGGCAGCACCCTGGGCCACCAGCGGATCGCCGCCGGGATGTGCGAGCTGATGGGTCTCCCGGGGAGTGATCACCGCTGGGTGGAGCCGACCGCGACGGCTCCAGGTCTGCTGCACGTCGTACGGCGGGACGCCTGGTGGTTGGCGACCTTCATGGTGCCGTTCCTGACCCGTCAGCTCCGCGGCCGCGGACCGATGGCGGACCGTACGGCCAAGCGGCCGCAGCTGCTGCCGGTGATCGAGCGCCGGGACGACGACGGCCGCCCCACCCGTACGGGTGAAGCGGCCGTCTAGAGCTCGGTCATCGAGCTGGTCGAGCTGTCAGAACGAGGCCTCGTCGAGCTCCATCAGCGACAGGTCGGTCGCTTCGGCGATCGCGAGCTCCGCGGTGATCTTCGGCAGGTTCGTGCGGGCGAAGAACTGCGCCGCGGCGATCTTGCCCTCGTAGAACGCCTTGTCGGAGGCGGACACCTCACCGGCGAGCTTCTGCAGCGCCACCTCGGCGCCACGCAGCAGCAGCCAGGCGCAGACGACGTCACCGAGGACCATCAGCAGGCGGGAGGTGTTCAGCCCGACCTTGTAGATGTTCTTGATGTTGCCGCCCTCGGCGGACTCGTCGGCGCTCATCAGGGTGCTGATCATGTGGTTGACCAGCGCAGCGGAGTCGTAGACGGCCTTCGAGAGGAGCTCGCGCTCCACCTTGAGGCGACCGTTGCCGGCGTCGCTCTTGATGAAGGCGATGACCTCCTTGTTGAGGTACCCGAGCGCCTTGGCCTGGTCCTTGACGATCTTGCGGAAGAAGAAGTCCTGGCCCTGGATCGCGGTGGTGCCTTCGTACAGGGTGTCGATCTTCGCGTCGCGCACGTACTGCTCGATCGGGTAGTCCTGCAGGAAGCCGGAACCGCCGAGGGTCTGCAGCGACTCGGTGCCGAGCAGCACCCAGGAGCGCTCCGAGCCGTAGCCCTTCACGATCGGCAGCAGCAGGTCGTTGACCCGCATCGCCAGCTCGTCGGTCTCGCCGGCGTGCTCGGCCAGCT
>JAOPXD010000138.1 GCA_025965315.1 Marmoricola sp. | reverse complement strand
TTCGACACCGGGGAGGTGCTGACGGTCTCGGCGACCGTCGGCCGTGACTCGCTCGACAAGGGCCTGCTCGCCGGTGGCGTCGGCCTCATCCTCGTCGTCATCTACAGCATGCTCTTCTACCGCGCTCTCGGCCTCGTGAGCATCGCCAGTCTCGTCGTCGCCGGTGGGCTCACCTGGGTGACCTGCTCCCTGCTCGGTGACGCGATCGGCTTCGCGCTGATCCTCGCGGGGGTCATCGGCGTCATCGTGTCCATCGGCATCACCGCCGACTCGTTCGTCGTCTACTTCGAACGCATCCGCGACGAGATCCGGGAGGGCAAGCCGATCCGGGTCGCGGTCGAGAAGGCGTGGCCACGGGCCCGCCGCACGATCCTGGTGGCCGACTCCGTCACCTTCCTGGCGGCGCTCGTCCTCTACTTCCTGTCGATCGGCAACGTGCAGAACTTCGCGTTCACGTTGGGTCTCACCACCGTGATCGACCTGGCCGTCGTGTTCTTCTTCACCAAGCCGTTCGTGACCCTGTTGGTCCGTCGGCCGTTCTTCCGAGACGGCCACCCGTGGTCCGGACTGAACGCGGCGCGGGCCGGCGCGAAGCCGCGACTGGCGCCGCTCCAGAGCCGCGTCGCGGCCTCCCCCCGCCCCGCAGAGGACAGCTGATGAGCAAGCTCGGACAGGTCGGACACCGGCTCTACACCGGCGAGGTGTCGTACGACTTCGTCGGACGCAAGCGGGCCTGGTACACCGTCTCGGCGGCCATCATCCTGATCTCGATCGCCGCGCTGGTGACCCGCGGCCTCAACTTCGGCATCGAGTTCAAGGGCGGCGCGGAGTTCCGGCTGCCAGCCGTGAGCTGCTCGGTGCAGGACGCCCGGCACGCCGTGGAGCCACTGACCGGCACCGAGCCGATCGTGCAGAAGGTCGGCGGCAACGCCGTCCGGGTCCAGACGGAGGTGCTGCAACCGGGCGCTGCCGACGGGATCGCGAACGCGCTCGCGAAGGCGTGTGGCGTGCAGGCCAACCAGGTCGACCGCAACGTCATCGGCGCCACCTGGGGCGGGGAGGTGTCCAGGAAGGCTGTCACCGCCCTGATCGTGTTCCTCGTCCTGGTCTCGATCTTCATCGCGTTGTTCTTCGAGACCAAGATGGCCATCGCCGCGGTCGTGGCGCTGCTGCACGACCTGGTCATCACGACCGGGCTGTACTCGCTGGTCGGCTTCGAGGTCACCCCGGCGACCGTGATCGGCATGCTCACGATCCTGGGCTACTCGCTGTACGACACCATCGTCGTGTTCGACTCGCTCCGGGAGAACACCCGACATCTGGACCGGACCTACGCGCACACCTACAGCGAGGCCGCGAACCTGTCCATCAACCAGACCCTGGTCCGGTCGATCAACACCTCCGTCATCGTGCTGATGCCGGTCGGCGCGATCCTGTTCGTGGGCGCCTACGCCCTCGGTGCCGGCGTGCTCAAGGACCTGTCGCTGGTGCTGTTCATCGGGATCACCGCCAGCACCTTCTCCTCGATCTTCTTCGCCACGCCGCTGGTCGCCCAGCTCAAGGAGCGCGAGCCGGCGATGAAGGCGGTGGCCAAGAAGGTGCAGAGCAACCGGGCCAAGGCGGCCCGCGCGGAGTCGCCCGTGCTCGTCGCTGCCGAGGGCGAACCTGGCGGCACCACGACGGCCGTCCTCGAGAGGCAGCCCAAGCCGGTGGCGGCCAAGGGATACCGGCCGCCGCCGAGGCGGGCCGACGGCTCACGGCCGTCCAGGAAGCGACGGCGCTAGCTGCAGCCAGGCCGCACCTTGCCGGCGCCTCCTACACTGGAGTCCTAGCCGCGAGGGGAGCCAGCTGTGGCGTCAGACGCACCGACGAGCCCGGCCCTGCACCCTGCCGCCGGCTCGTCGCAGGACGCGACTGACCCTCACCCCTCCGCCGTCGCCCTCGACACCGCAGAGCCGGCTCTCGACCCGGTGGTCGAAACCCGACCGGAACCCGGCGTGGACGAGCCGTCGACCGGCACCGGCCCGCCCACCGGCCGGCGCGTACGCGCCCGGCTGGCACGGCTGACCTCCACCAAGCCCGGTGGGATGCCGCCGGTGCTCGAACCGCTGACCCGGACGATCCGGGCCGCCCACCCCAAGGCCGACCTGCGGCCGGTGCAGCGGGCGTACGAGATCGCCGAGCTCGCCCACGAGGGCCAGCGGCGACGCAGCGGCGATCCGTACATCACCCACCCGCTGGCGGTCGCGACCATCCTCGCCGAGCTGGGGATGGACGTCACCACGCTGGTCGCGGCGCTGCTGCACGACACCGTCGAGGACACCGCGGTGACCCTGGAAGGGGTGCGGGAGGAGTTCGGCGACGACGTCGCGCACCTGGTCGACGGGGTCACCAAGCTCGACAAGGTGCAGCTGGGCGAGCACGCCGAGGCCGAGACGATCCGCAAGATGGTCGTCGCGATGGCCAAGGACCCGCGCGTGCTGGTCATCAAGCTGGCCGACCGGCTGCACAACATGCGCACGCTGCGGTTCCTCAAGCCGGAGAAGCAGGAGCGCAAGGCCCGCGAGACCCTCGAGATCTTCGCCCCGCTGGCCCACCGGCTCGGCATGAACACCATCAAGTGGGAGCTGGAGGACCTCGCGTTCGCGACGCTCTACCCGAAGCGCTACGACGAGATCGTCCGGCTGGTGGCCGATCGCGCTCCCTCCCGCGACACCCAGCTCATGCAGGTCTCCGAGAAGGTCCAGAGCGACCTGAAGGCAGCCAAGGTCCGCGCG
>JAOPXD010000115.1 GCA_025965315.1 Marmoricola sp. | reverse complement strand
GCGGTCGCGTTCACCTTCAACAACCTCTTCACGATGTTGGTGTTCGGGATCGTGGAGGACATCGCCAAGCTCATCCCCTCGATCGGGGACCTCATCGAGATGGCGATCTCGCTGGCCAGCTTCTACTTGCACCGGGTCGTGCTCGTCACCGACAGACACGTCTACATCTACCGCGACATGACGTTCCACCGCCCCGGCGAGCAGCTCCACGTCTTCGAGCGAGGCCCGGGCCTGGTGACGATCGGCAGCCCCAAGACCGGGTGGTGGTCGAAGTTCATCCGCCGCGGCCAGCTCACCTTCAGCGACGGGACCGTCGTCTACCACGGCATCCTGTGGATCAAGCGCGCCCGTTACGTTGCTCAAGAGGGCAACATCGCCCCGGACCTAGCGGCCTGAGCGACCGCTCATCGGCAGATCCGACGCCGTCCAGGACCCCTCCGTTTGTGGTCTGGCGGAGGGGTTCGGGCCTCATCAGACCTGCGCGCCACCGGGTCCGCTCGTCTCCTGAACTCGGAGCCCACTTCTGCCTGGCACGCGTGAACGATCTCGCAGGCTCGCCCAGGGCGAGCGCAGATTGCCAAGTGCGCCTCACGAACCTCCGATTGCGGGTCGCGCCAAACCCGTTGTGCGCACTCCCGCCCGAGACCAAGATGATTCAGGTAGCTCCCGGAGCATCCCTTGCTGCGACAGTCGGCCGACCTTGTTCGACACGAGCAGTGCTGGGCACAGCACCGGGCACGCGGAAGGACCGGGAGCTGCCGCTTCGCTGGTGTCAGCGAATCCACACGTCACCACCGGTTCTGAGCCACCAGGCGCCGGGCTACCGAGGCGTGTCCGTTTTGGCCGTGGCCGGAGCGACCTGACCGCGTAGATTTCTGGCATGACGATGGCCGGTCTCGATGGAGCAGAGTCGATCGCTGAGTACTATCGGCGATTCGCAAGACTTGAGGCCGAGGGGCGTTCACCAACGTACGAGACGCTCGCACTCGCGGTAGCCGAGGACCGGGATGTCCTAGAATTCCTCAGCGGGCTTCCGGGCGACAAGCAACAACCGAACCTGCTGTTCGCGGCAGCTCGTCACATCGCTGGTGAGGTCCCGAACATCGACATCCTGCGCGCTGTTTCGACCTCGCACGCCGACGAACTCGCCACGGTGATGCTCGAACGGCGCACCCAGACCAACGAGCCCGGCCGCTGCGCGACCCTCCTGCCAGCAATGGCGATGTTCAGCGGCCCTCTGGCGATCATCGAGGTCGGCGCTAGCGCGGGCCTCTGCCTCAATATGACCCGGTACTCCTACGACTACGGAACTCAGCGCGTGGAGAGCGAGATCCCCGGTGCGCCAACGATGCGCTGCTCCGTGCTCGGGGGCGAGCCGAAGCTCTCGATGCCCGACGTGGTGTCAGCAGCCGGTATCGACCTGAACCCGCTGGACCCGGCGAACCCGAGCGACCGCGCGTGGCTCGAGTGCTTGGTATGGCCCGACCAGCCAGAGCGCGCCGAACGACTTTCAGCCGCCCTCGACACAGCTGTCCGATTCCCGGTGCCCGTCCATGCCGGTGATCTTCTCGTGAAACTGCCTGATGTGCTCGACCAGGTCCCGTCGGGCGTCACCCCCGTGATCTTCCATTCCGCTGTTCTCGGGTACCTCGCCGCAGACGCACGCAAGACGTTTGTTCGCCTCATGCACGACCTGGATGTGATGTGGGTGTCGAACGAGGCTGCTGGCGTGGTGGTGGATGCGGATCCGCCTACCTACGAGACTGCGCCGTTCGTGCTTGCCGTGAACGGTGAACCAGTCGCCTTTACGCATCCCCACGGAGCCTGGATCGATTGGACCGGATGAGTCGTACAAACCCGCCTGGCTGCGCGAAACGGCCGATTCCGAACGGCGTCGTCCCAACGCGCCCCACATCGGAGGTCGGTGAGAACCACTCGTGTGCCTGTCGGTAGGTCTTTCGGCGCGAGCTCAACGACGTGGACGCCTAGATCACCCGAGATGCTTGCTGCACCGTTTGGACTCGATGAGTAGCGGTGAGCAGTATGCCGATTCGTCACAGTTCCTTCGTCCGTGCCTCCGAAGCGGCTCTGGCGTCTGGCATCTGGCATCTGCCATCAGTGACCACGCACCGCGTTCAGTTCGTGCGCTGCTCCTCGGCGGCTCGACCCGGCCGGGCTGCAGCCGCTGGCGATCAGCCCGGCCGCAGACATCGATCGGTGGTCGTCGTGGTGATCCGGTGGCCGCTCAGCACGCGCAGGGACGGCGAGTGCAGCCAGGAGGCGCGGTCGAGATGAGAGGACGTCACGGTCGCTGCTTTCTGCGAAGTCAGAACGTTTCCCCGAGGACTTGACCCTAGTGCTTCGACGCGACCGGGATGGCGACCGTCGGTGGGCCGGCACGCACTCGGCTCTACTGCGTGGGGACGACGACGCCCTCGACGCTGCCCTCCAGTCGGCGCTCCGACAACGGCTGAGAGGCCGTTAGTTCAGCAGCCCCCACAGCACCCCGGCGCACCCGATCGCCCAGAGCACGCTGGTGAACGAGCCGATGATGAAGCGCTCGGCCGCACCCGGCTGCTTGAGCTCCGGGTAGCGACCGAGGCCCTTCATCGCCAGGACGACGGCCAGACCCTCGGGCCAGCCAGCGATCAGCGTGGTGAAGATGGCGATGCGTTCCATCGCGCCGATCCAGGCTCCGCCGCGGAGTACGTCGCCGGCGGTCTCGATCGGGCCGCCGTGGTCGACGCGGTGAAGCACTGCTGCGGTCACCGGGCCGCCGCCGAAGGCGGCGAGCAGCGCGACCAGCAGCACCAGGGTCCCGCGCAGGGCGTCCCCGCGGGCGATCCAGGCCGGGTCGAAGAGCTGAGCGCAACCGAGTCCGACGAGAGCGAGGACACCCAGGATCGCGCCGGCGAGGTGGGCGCGCGAGGTGTCGCGCAGCAGCCAGCCCGGGAGCGTTCCGGCCAGCGCCAGCAGCAGGACTGCGATCGTCATTCCTCGGTTCCTTCCTTGTTCTCCAGTGCTGCATCGATCAGCTCGGCCAGCAGACGTGCCGCCCGTTCGGCCTCGACCAGTCCGGCCGACTGCGCCCGCTGGGAGACCGCCGACTGGCTGATCCCCAAGCGGTGCGCGGTCTCGGCGTGCGAGAGCCCCTGGGCCAGCAGGTCGGCGACCTGCCACCCCCGCTCGGAGCGACGGCTCAGGATCCCCGCCCACAGCCAGGCGACGGTTTCCAGCTGATCAGCACGATACGGCGGCGCACCGACAACGCTGATCCGGCTCGGGTGCTGCTTGGCCCGGGTCACCGCCGACCTGGCGAGTACGAAGGCCTCACCCCGCCCGGCTCGGGTCGACCGGGGCAGCGGCTCCTCGACCGCGCCGAGGCCGAGGCCGATGTTCCAGTCGCCGGCCCGCACGAGCGCCTCGATCCGGGCGACGACGGCCGCACCGCAGTCGAGAACTCCCTGCACCTCGTCGCCAGCGGTGCGTTCGAACTCCCGCAACGGCCGGGGGAGGGACGTGGAGTTCAGGGTCGCGAGAACTTCCGGAACCAGGTCGGGCCCGGTCCGGCTGCCTCGCTGGTCGACGGTGAGGATGGCGACGACCATCAGGTTTCTTCCTTATCTGTAAGCACATAAGGAATATACCTTATGAAAGTCAGATGAAGGCTAGAACCTGTTCCGCTAGGCTGTGCAGGTGAGTGAGCTGAAGGTCGGCGTCCTGGGCGCGCAAGGCAAGGTCGGACGCGAGATCTGTGCGGGAGTGCAGGCGGCGCCCGACCTGGAGCTCGCCGCCGCGCTGGACGTCGGGGACGACCTCTCGGACCTGGTGGCCGCCGGTGTCCAGGCGATCGTCGACTTCACCCATCCGGACGCCGTCATGGGCAACTTGGCCTTCTGCATCGAGCACGGCATCGATGCCGTGGTCGGCACCACCGGGTTCGACGACGAGCGACTGACGACCCTGCGGACGCAGCTCGGCGACGACCCGGCCAGCGGAGTCCTGATCGCCCCGAACTTCTCGATCGGCGCGATCCTGATGATGCAGTTCTCGGCGCAGGCAGCACGCTGGTTCGAGTCCGTCGAGATCATCGAGCTGCACCACCCGGACAAGGCCGATGCTCCCTCCGGCACTGCCGCTCGTACGGCGAAGCTGATCGCCGAGGCCCGCCGCGATGCCGGCCTGGGCGTCCCGCCCGACGCCACCTCGACCGGACTCGACGGAGCGCGTGGGGCAGAAGTCGACGACATCCACGTGCACAGCCTCCGGATCCGCGGCCTGGTCGCGCACCAGGAAGTCGTCCTCGGCGGTCCAGGCGAGACGCTGACGATCCGCCACGACTCGATGGACCGGATCTCGTTCGTCCCCGGAGTACTTCTCGGACTCCGCCGGATCGGTGCTGCGCCCGGCCTCACGGTCGGCCTCGAGACCTTCCTCGAGCTCGGTTGAGCCGCTCTCAGCCGAGGTAGCCCTCGACCTCGGTGACCGGACGGACGCTCGCCGTGCCCGGGTCGCCGCCGGAATCACGCAGTGCCTGACGCTGCCGAAGCAGGTCCCAGCACTGGTCGAGCTGGGCTTCGACGCGACGGAGCCGGGCACGCTCTTCGGCAGGTTCGATCTCGTGCGCCTGGAGCTGTGCCCGCAGCTCGTGCTCCTGGGTGACGAGGTCGGAGATCTGTTCGTGGATGCCGTGGTCTGTCGTCATGGACCGAGTATCCGCCGTGCTGGTGAACTCGGCCAGACCTCGCCTACGCCAACCGGATCAGCGAGGCAGTCACCGCAGAGACGATCACCACGACCAGGAACGGTGCCCGCAGCGTCAGCGCGCCCGCTGCTGCACCCAGACCGGCCAGCCGGGCATCGATCGTCAGGCTCGGGTGCGAACCGCCGCCGCGGGAGAACACCTGGACCGCGATCAGAGCGGCGAGCAGCGCGACCGGGAGCAGGTCGGCGATCCGTTGGACCAGCGGCCGTTCGAGCACGCTGGACGGGATCGAGACGCCGGCGAGCTTGAGCAGGTAACAACCGGCGGCGCAGACCAGGATCGCTATCCAGGTCATCGGGTCGCCTCCCGCGCACTGAGGCCGAGGCCGAGGGCAACGACGCCGGCAGCCAGGACGGGGATGCCTGCCGGGGTCAGCGGCACCAGCACCAGCGCGAGCGCGGCAGCCAGGACGGCGGCGAGCCGGTTCTGCGGGCTCTGCAGCCGTGGCCACAGCAGCGCCAGGAACGCCCCGCCGACAGCCGAGTCGAGCCCGTAGTCACGAGGATCGCCGATCGCGTTGCCGGCCACCGCACCGATCAGGGTGGAGGCGTTCCAGAGCACGAAGACCCCGATCCCGGTCGTCAGGAACCCGACCCGGGCTGCCTCGGTACTGGACCGGGTCACGCTCATCGCCGTCGACTCGTCGATCACCAGGTGCGCGGCCGCCGTACGCCGGAAGCCGTGCCAGTCCAGCAGCGGCGACAGCCTCAAGCCGTACAGGGTGTTGCGGACCCCCAGCAACAACCCCGACACGGCACCGAGCAGGGGAGCGCCACCGGCGGCGATCACGCCGACGAACGCGAACTGGGACGCGCCGGTGAACACCAGCAACGAGAGCGCACAGGTCTGGGCGACGCCGAGCCCGCTGCTCACCCCGATCGCACCGAAGGAGATCCCGTAGGCGCCGGTGGCCACGGCGACCGCCAGTCCGTCACGGACGATCCGACGTCGTTCGTCAGGGTCGAGCGGTCCTTCGGGGCCGGGCACCGCGCTCAGCCCAGGTCCGTGTGCAACCGGACCTGCTTGAGCACGACACTCCCGTCGCCGGTCAGGTCGAGGGTGCGGTGGGCGCCGTCAGGACCCCAGCCGGCATCGACCAGGAAGCGTCGGGTGTCGTCGTCCGCGGCAGCTACCCAGGTGACGGCGCGGGTGAACCGGTCGGCCTTCAGGGTGTCGATGCAGGCCTGCATCAGTCTCGACCCGTGGCCCGCGCCGCGCTTGTGCGGATCCACGGTGAGGTCGGTGACCTCACCGTCGGTGATCGGGTCCCGGTCCGGGTCCACCGCAGGACCGGTCAGGGCGAAGCCGGTGACGAGGTTGCGCTCGAGCGCGATCAGGGCCCGGTTGCGCGCATCCGGAGGCCGCTGAAGGGAACCGCGCCAGCCCTCGGCGAGCTCGTCGGCGTCCATCGACGCCAGCAGGTCGGCCGGGAGCAGGCCGGCGTACGACGTCCGCCAGGCACGCACCTGGACGGCAGCGATCGCCGGAGCGTCGTCGGCCCAGGCGACCCGGCAGGAGACATCGGCGCCGGTCATCCCAGCTGGTCCTGCTGCGCCGGCTCGTCGTCGAGCATCTCGATCCGGGCCTCGGCTCCGCACAGCACGATGCCGGCGCCCAGGCTGAGGACGAAGGCGACCCCGGCCAGCGGCCACCAACCGTGTCGGACGCCGTCGTGGAACAGCGTCAACCCGACCAGGGCCGGGATCAGGGTCTGGAGCAGCACCAGCGGAGCACTCGCCGCGGTGACCGACGTCCGGTTCAGGGCGATCGAGTAGAGCACGAAACCGAGCGCACCGAACAGGCCGATGCTGAGCGCGGTCGCGAAGGTGTTGAGGTCCCAGGAGAAGTCGACGAGCGCGCGGGTGGCGATCGGCGAGCCGCCGTACGCGACGCCGCCGAGGATGCTGAGCGCGATGCCGCTGTGCGGGTGGTCCCAGCGCCAGGCGAGCCAGCCGAAGAACGCCGTCACGACCAGCATCGCGTACAGCGAGATCGTCGTCTGCGTGGTGAACGTCGAGTGCCCGATCGAACCCGCCGAGATCGCCAGCACCCCGAGGCCGCCGACCATCGTGCAGACCGCGATCCAGTGCTCACGGCGCAGCGGCTCGCCCATCACGAACGCGGCGAGCAGTGCGGTGACGACCAGCGAGGCGCCGACACCGACCTGGGCCAGGTACAGCGGGAGGCGGGCGATCGCTGCCAGGTGCAGCAGCCAGCCCACGCCGTACGCGACCAGGACGCCGACCATCGTCATCGACCAGAGGCCGTGCCGCCGGATGACGGATGCCTGAACTGCGGCGATAGCGCCGAAGAGGGCGGCTGCCAGCAAGGCCGCGGTCATACCGAGGAACACCCTCGGAGTGTGCCACGCGCCGCGGGCGTGCTGTGCCGCGGTCCAGGGCTGGGCGGAGGTAAGTTGTGCGCATGATCCTCGCTGCGCTCGTCAACGCGACCTCGCCCACTCGGCCTCGAGCAAGCTCGGGCACTCGGTAGGATCGGCGCGTGCAGAGCTACCTCGACCTCGTCCAGCGGATCCTGGACGACGGAGTCGAGAAGTCCGACCGCACCGGCACCGGCACGCTGTCCGTTTTCGGCCACCAGCTGCGGTTCGACCTGGCCCAGGGCTTTCCGCTGGTGACGACCAAGAAGATCCACACCCGGTCCGTGTTCGCCGAGTTGCTCTGGTTCCTGCGCGGGGACACCAACGTCAAGTGGCTCCAGGACCGCGGTGTCTCGATCTGGGACGAGTGGGCCGACGAGAACGGCGACCTCGGACCGGTCTACGGCTACCAGTGGCGGTCCTGGCCTACCCCGGACGGGCACCACGTCGACCAGATCGCCCAGGTCGTCGAGCAGATCCGTAGCAACCCGGATTCCCGGCGGCACATCGTCTCGGCCTGGAACGTTGCCGACATCCCGCAGATGGCGCTCGCGCCGTGCCACACGATGTTCCAGTTCTACGTCGCCGACGGCAGGCTCTCCTGCCAGCTCTACCAGCGCTCCGCCGACGTCTTCCTGGGCGTGCCGTTCAACATCGCGTCGTACGCGCTGCTCACCCAGATGGTCGCGCAGGTCTGCGACCTGGAGGTCGGCGACTTCGTGCACACGCTGGGTGATGCGCACCTGTACACGAACCACCTCGAGCAGGCCCGGCTGCAGCTGACCCGTGAACCGCGGGCGCTGCCGACCTTGCACCTCGACCCGTCGGTCAGGGCGCTGGACGCGTTCGACCTCGAGCACATCACCATCGAGGGCTACGACCCGCACCCGGGGATCAAAGCCCCGATCGCCGTCTAGTGCAGGTCACGCTCGTCGCGGCCGTGGCCGACAACGGCGTGATCGGTGCCGACGGTGGCATCCCGTGGCGGATCTCCGCCGACTTCGCGCACTTCAAGGCGCTGACCCTGGGCCACGTCCTGGTCATGGGCCGGGCGACGTACGAGTCGATCGGGAGGCCGCTGCCCGGCCGGACCACGATCGTGCTGACCCGCGACCCGGCCTGGACCGCCGACGGGGTGCTGGTCGCTGCCGATCTGGACACCGCGCTCCGGCTTGCCGAGGGCATCGACGACGAGGTCTTCGTCGTCGGCGGAGCGAGTGTGTACGCCGAGGCGCTGGCGGTGGCGGACGGCCAGGTGCTCACCGAGGTGCACCTGTCGCCGGTGGGCGACACCCGCTACCCCGAGTTCGACCCGCTCGCCTGGATCGAGACCCGACGCGAGCCGCACCTCGACGCCGAGATCGGCTACGAGTTCGTCTGGTACAGCCGCATCTAGAGAAGCGCGAGCGAGCCGGTCGCGATCTCCTCGAAGACCTTCGGGTCAGACGCGAAGTCGCTGTCCGGGATCGGCCAGTGGATCACGATCTCGTCGAAGCCGAGGTCGCGGTGACGTCCGGCGAAGTCGACGAACCGTTCGAGCGACTCCAGTGGTTTGCCCGCTTCCGGGGTGAACCCGGTGAGCAGCACCCGGCGGATGGTCGCCGGGTCGCGGTCGATCGCGGCGCAGGCATCCTCGAGCCGCACGATCTGACCGGCCAGTGCGGCGTCGGACTCGGCAGCCGTCCCGGTCTCGAACAGCGACGGGTCACCGGTGCTGACCCAGGCTTCGCCGTACCGCGCGGCGAGAGCCAGGCCGCGGGGTCCGGTGGCTGCCACGGCGAACGGGATCCGCGGGATCTGGACGCAGCCAGGGATGTTCCGCGCCTCCTGCGCGGAGTAGAAGATGCCGTCGCGCGTCACGTCCGGCTCGACGAGCAGCCGGTCGAGGAGACCGATGAACTCGGCAAGGCGGTCCGCGCGTTCCTTCGCCGACCACGGCTCCTGGCCCAGTGCAGTCGCGTCGAAACCCGTGCCGCCGGCGCCGATACCCAGCGTGATCCTGCCGCCGGAGACGTCGTCCAGGGTGATCAGATCCTTAGCCAGCGTCACCGGGTGCCGGAAGTTCGGCGACGTGACCAAGGTTCCGAGCCGGATCGTGCTGGTCACGGCAGCAGCCGCCGTCAGTGTCGGGACCGCACCGAACCACGGCCCGTCCCGGAACGTCCGCCAGGA
>JAOPXD010000104.1 GCA_025965315.1 Marmoricola sp. | reverse complement strand
GCCCAGGGCTGCGGTCTGCCGGACATCCGCAGCGCCGCGGTCACGGCCACGCGCAACGCCTGCAGCACCTGCTTCGGCGCCCAGGCCACCGGGCCGCACGAGTTCTCCAACGAGGTCCCGGACTACTTCCTGAAGAACTACCACGCAGCCAGCCAGAAGGCTGCCTTCGTCTACCTCAACGCCGGCGCCGCGGCCGAGAACGCCCGGTACCAGGAGGACGTCGAGAAGCAGCGCGGCATGCACTTCCTCTACCAGACCGGCATCGACGTGGCCGAGTTCAACTACGGCCCCTACGTCCAGCAGCTCAAGAGCAAGGGCGTCCAGTGGGTCCAGTTCCTCGGTGCCTACCAGCAGGAGGTCCGGTTCGCCCAGGCGCTGCAGTCGGCGGACTACCACCCGCAGGTGCTGCTGTTCGACCCGTCTGCCTACGACAACAACTTCCTCAAGACCGGTGGCAGCGCGGTCGAGGGTGCCTTCATGTTCATCAACTTCCTGCCGCTGAACACCAACCAGCCCGAGCTCAACCTCTACAAGCAGTGGCTGGGTCAGGTCGCTCCCGGTGCGGACGCGACGTTCTTCGGCGAGTTCGCCTGGTCGGCCGCCAAGCTGTTCACCGAGAAGGCGATCGCGCTCGGTGGCAAGCTCACCCGCGCATCGCTCGTCGCGCAGATCAAGGGCGTCCACAACTGGAACGGCGGCGGAATGCATGGTCCGATGGACGTGGGCGGGAAGCACTCGCCGTCGTGCATCAGGTTCATGAAGGTCAAGGGCGGTCAGTTCGTCCCGTTCGGTGGGAACAACTACGTCTGCCACGGCAGCAGCGTCGGACGGGGATGACTGAATGAGCGCATTTCTCTCGTACACCGTGATCGGGCTCTTCACCGGTGCGGCGTACGCGATCGCCGCGAGCGGCCTGGTCCTGACCTACAGCACCACCCGGGTGTTCAACATCGCCCACGGTGCGGTCGGGATGGTCTTCGCGTTCCTGTACTGGGACTTCTCCCAGCGTCAGGGGATGCCGGTCTGGCTCTCCCTGGTGCTGGTGCTGCTGGTGGTCGCACCGTTGACGGGGGTGTTCATCCAGCGGGTCCTGACCCGGGGACTGGGTAACGCGCCGGTCGGGGTCTCGCTGGTCGTCACGGTGGCGATCCTGGTCGGGATGATCGGGGTCGCGACCCAGGTCTGGAAGCAGGACACGGCGCGGTCGTTACCGCAGTTCTACCAGGGTCACCTGATCCACCTCGGCGGTGTGATCGTGACGCCGCAGCAGATCATCACGATCGTCATCTCGGTGATCGTCGCGGGCGCGTTGTACGTGCTGCTCGCCCGGACCCGGATCGGTACCGCGATGCGCGCCAGCGTCGACAACGCCGAGCTGCTGAGCCTGTACGGCGGCCGCGCGGACGTCGTGGCCGCGCTGGCCTGGGCCGTCGGCACGTCGCTCGCGGCGCTGGCGGGCATCCTGCTCGCGCCGGTGATCGGCCTGCAGTACTACGACCTGACCCTGCTGGTGATCTCCGCCTACGCGGCGGCGATGCTCGGCAAGCTGACCAGCCTCCCGATGACCTACATCGGTGCGATGGCGCTGGGCCTGGCCCAGTCCTACGTGATCGGGTACCTCCAGGACATCCCCGGCCACGACAAGCTCGGCGGTCTTCCTGCGGTGGTCCCGACGGTGTTCCTGTTCGCGATCCTGGTGCTGCTGCCGCAGGCTCCGCTGCGGATCGGTCAGGTCAAGGGGATCATCTCGGCCCCGGTGCCGACGATCACCCGGTCGATGGTCTGCGGTGCCCTGCTGATCGTCGCGGTGGCGCTGATGGCGTCCGGGATGGCCAACTCGACCCTGCTCAACTTCGGTGCCGCGATCTCGTTCGCGATCCTGATGCTCTCGCTGGTGCTGCTGACCGGGTACGGCGGTTACGTCTCCCTCGCGCAGTTCGCGTTCGCCGGCGTCGGGGCGGTGATCTATGCCCGGGCCGACCAGCCGAACCTGTTCGGCCTCGTGCTCGCGATCCTCGGAGCGGCGGCTGTCGGTGCGATCGTCGCGATCCCGGTGCTGCGGCTGACCGGGCTCTACCTGGCCTTGGCGACGCTGGCGTTCGGGCAGCTGATGGACAAGCTCGTCTTCACCTCCTCGCTGGCGTTCCAGTTCAACAACCCGCTGACCGCCAAGCGGCTCTCGCTGCCGGGGATGAACTTCAAGGACCAGGGCAACTACACGATCCTGATGGCGGTCTTCTTCGTGCTGACCGCGATCGTGGTGGTCGCGATCCGTCGCGGACGGCTGGGCCGGATCCTGATCGCGGTGCGCGACTCCCAGGCGGCCGCCGGAACGCTGGGGCTGGACCTGCGCTGGCTGCGGGTGGGCCTGTTCGCCGGCTCGGCCGGGATCGCCGGGTTGTCCGGTGCCCTGCTGGCCGGGATGCGACTGACCATCGATGCGTCCACGTTCCAGTTCTTCAACAGCCTGGTCCTGCTGCTGATCGCTGGCGTGTGGGGCGTGACCTCGGTGACCGGTGCTGCCATCGGTGGCTTCTTCATGATGTACCTGCCGGTCGCGCAGTCGAACCACCCGAACATCGCCGGGCTGCTGTTCATGCTGCTCGCCGCCGGCGCGATCGTGCTGGGCCGCAACCCGAACGGATTGTCCTACGTGATGTTCCTGATACCCCGGTTCGTCACCGACTCGCTGTACCCGGCGCTGGCCGACCGATATCCGGGGATGGCGCTGCGTGCGCGAGCCGTCGGGGTGGTCGGCGAGCCTGATGAGGCGATCGGCTCGGATGCGGATGATCACAGCGAGGGGAAGGTGGACTCGGATGCCGTTGCTTCACGTTGACGACGTCGTCGTCCAGTTCGGCGGGGTCACCGCCGTCAACCATGCCAGCTTCGAGGTCGAGGCCGGGTCGATCACCGGCCTGATCGGCCCGAACGGTGCCGGGAAGACCACCTGCTTCAACGTGATCACCGGACTCCAGACACCGACCGCGGGCCACATCGTCCTGGACGGCAAGGACATCACCCGGATGCCGGTCCACCGCCGCTCCAAGCGCGGTATCGGGCGGACCTTCCAGCGCCTCGAGGCGTTCGGGTCGCTCACGGTCAGCGACAACGTCCGGGTCGCCCTGGACATCCACGACGGGATCCCCGGCCTGTTCCGCTCCGCGGTCAACGACGTCGACGCGCTGCTCGAGCTCGTCGGGATCAGCGACTACGCGAACGAACGCGCGGACTCGATCCCGACCGGAACAGCGCGGCTCCTCGAGCTGGCCCGGTCGCTGGCCACCGACCCGCAGCTGCTGCTGCTCGACGAGCCCTCCTCAGGGCTGGACGAGTCGGAGACCGGTGCCTTCGGCGCGTTGCTCAAGCAGCTGGCTGCCGAGGGTCGCACGGTGCTGATGGTCGAGCACGACATGGACCTGGTGATGGGCGTCTGCGACACCATCCACGTCCTCGACTTCGGGTCGATCATCGCCCAGGGCACCCCGGCCGAGATCCGGATCAACCCGGTCGTCCAGAAGGCCTACCTCGGTTACGCCGACGAGGCAGACCACGACGCAGGTCACGATGCAGGCGACACGAAGGTGCTGGCGCTATGAGCAGTGTTCCGATCCTGGAGACCGTCGACATCCACGCCGCCTACGGGCGGATCGAGGTGCTCCGCGGGGTGGACCTGAAGGTCCCCCGGGGTGCGGTCGTCGCTCTGCTCGGCCCCAACGGTGCCGGGAAGTCGACGTTGCTGAAGGTGATCAGCGGTCAGATGGCGCAGACCTCGGGCGACGTCCACCTCGGCGGGGTGCACGTGACCGGAGCCAAGGCTGCTGACCTCGCCCGGCTCGGCTTGACCACGATCCCCGAAGGCCGCAGCGTGTTCCCGAACCTCACGGTCGAGGAGAACCTGCTGCTGATGTCGTACGCCGGGGTCTCGGCCGACGCGGTCTTCGACACCGCCTACGCGTACTTCCCGCGGCTGCACGAACGCCGCTTCCAGCTCGCCGGGACCATGTCCGGCGGCGAGCAGCAGATGCTCGCGATGGCACGTGCTCTGGCCTCCGACCCGGCCCTGCTCCTGCTCGACGAGCTCTCCATGGGGCTCGCACCCCTCATCGTCGACGAGCTGTACCAGTCGGTGGCAAAGATCGCAGAATCCGGCGTATCGATCCTTGTCGTGGAACAATTCGCTCGCACGGCCCTGAAGGTGGCCGACTACGCAGCGGTGATGACCGGGGGCAAGGTCGTTGCGACCGGCGAGCCGGACGAGATCGGGGCGATCATGGCCGACGTCATACTGGGGGGTGCCGCATGACCTGCGCGCAATGTGAAGCAGAAGGCAAGAAGCACAGAACGCTCTACGACAAGACGGTGTCACGTCGCGTCTCCACGGCGAGCCGCCGTACCAAGCGCACGACCGCGAGCGTGCTCGCGCTCGGGCTGCTGTCGTTGGGCAGCGCGTCGGCGCTGCCGGCTGCGCAGGCTGCGAGCTTCGGTGGGTTCAGCACGCACGCGGACGCGACCCCGTTGCGGATCGAGGTCCACGAGCCGGCGATCCCGATCCCGTCGGATCCGGAGCTCGAGCTGAACTTCTCCTACACCAAGGTCGACGGCACCTCGGGTCCGGTCGGAACCGCCCGGGCTTCGGCGATGTGGCCCGGTGACGCGATCGGCGAGGGTCTCAAGACCTTCGGCGAGCAGCTCGGCCTGCCCGGTGCGTTGACCGATGGCGGCTACCCGGTCCAGGTCAACGCGCAGTCTCCGGGGGATGTTGCTGCTGCCAAGCAGGAGTTCCTGCCCGGGATGACCGGCCGGGTCACCGCGACCCCGCTGGCCTCGACCGCGAAGGTCGGCTACGGCAGCACCGGTGACGTCTCCGACGGTGACCTGCCCGGATCGACCGCGCCGACCAACCCGTTGACGTCGATCACCAAGGGCGACCTGGGTGGTCTGTTCAACACCCTCCTGGGGTCCACGACCTCCCCGACCGGTGACGTGGGCGGGTCGAGCCCGCTGGGTGCGCTCAGCGTCCTGATCGGTGCCAGCGGGATGGAGTCCAGCTCGCACACCGAGTACGACGGCGACACCGTGGTCGCGACCGCGACCAGCCGCCTGGGTCAGGTCCTGCTGCTCGGCGGGATCGTGAAGCTCCAGGGTGTCGAGGTCGTCACCAAGACCACCAGCAACCTCACCGATGGTGCGAAGGTCACCAAGAAGGTCAGCATCGGCGGGATGTCGATCGCGGGGCAGAGCTTCGCGTTCACCGACAACGGCATCGAGGCCACCGGCAAGGCCACCCCGATCCCGGGACTGCCCGATGCGCCGGCTGCTGCTCTGGCAGCACTGGGGATCACGATCACGCTGCCCAAGGCGGTCGTGAGCACCCAGGGTGCGGTCGGCTCGGTCGCAGCCGAGGCGTTGCGGATCACCTTGAAGACCAAGCCACTGCTCTCCAAGCTCCCCAAGCTGCCCCTGGACCAGCTGGTCTCCAAGCTGCCCGACCTCCCGGGTCAGGCGAGCATCCTCAAGGGCCTGATCATCGCGCTGGGCCAGGCGACCCCCGAGGTCGACCTCGTCCTGGGCGTCTCGCACACCTCGGCGACCACGGTCGAGGGGATCCCCGGGGGAGTCGTTCCACCGACCACGCCACCGGTCACCTCACCGCCCGGGACGACGCCCCCGGGTAGCTCCGGCAACCCGATCGCCTCGAGCCCGAACGCCCTGCCGGGCGCACCGCAGGTCGCCCCCACCACGCCGGTCGTCACCACGCCGACCAACCCGCAAGCAGCGATCAGCGGTCTCCCACCGCTGGGTGGGTTGAAGACCTGGATCGCGTTGCTCGGGTTCCTCATCGCCGCCGGTGCCGGTTGGTACCTACGACGAGCCGGACTGCTGCTGTTCGGTGGAGCCACCACCTGTACCCACGGCCTCAAGGCCGGCATCCCCGACCTCAGGAAGGTATGAGATGACCACCATCCAGACCAACACCCCCACGACCGGGACCACGGGGCACACCATGCCCCGGGCAGCGAGCCGTGACGGGGTGGCGCCACTGCGCGGCAACCCCGCCCAGCTGCTCCAGATGGTGCTCTACGTCGCCGGTGCGGTGCTGCTGCCCACCGGGCTGATCGTGATCGCCCTGGGCTGGTACGGCACCGCGCACACCGCTTACGCCTACCAGCAGAACACCTACCTGATCTCCGGCGGCATCCTCGGCCTCGGGATCACGTTCTGCGGCGGCTTCCTGTACTTCGGGTCCTGGTTGGCCCGCGTCGCCGCGGACCAGAAGGAGTCAGCGCGCCAGCTCTCCGACACGCTGCTCCTGCTCGCCGACGCCGTCTCGCACAACACCGCCGCCGCCAACTCCGCAGGAGCGGGCGCGGCAGCAGCGCACGCCGGTCCGCCGGCGCGTGACGCCGGCGCGGTCCTGGTCGTCGCCGGAACCGGAACCACCGTGCACCGCGCCGACTGCGACCTGGTCGCCGGTCGCGACGACCTGGTCCCGGCCGGGCCCGACGCCGCCAACCTGACGCCGTGCAGGCTCTGCCAGCGGTAGCACCCGGGCCTGGTCCACGGGTCCAGACCCGTCGTACCCAGGCCGAGCGACGCGCCGAGAGCGACCGTCGGCTGCTGCAGGCTGCCGCCGCCCTGGTCGTGGAACGCGGGGTCGAGGGAACCTCGCTCGCCGAGATCGGTCGTCGGGCCGGGTACAGCCACGGCCTGGTGCACCGACGCTTCGGGTCCAAGGACGCCCTGGTCGAGCGGCTCAACGACGAGGCAGTCGCACTGTTCACCGACACCTGCGTGGCCCAGCTCAGCGGCCGCCGCGGTGCGGGTGCGGTCATGGCGGTTGCCGAGGTCTACCTGAGGCTGGTCCAGGACCCCGACCCGATCGGACGGGTGCACCTGGTCGTCTGGGGCGAGGCGGTCGCCTCCGGCGCTGAGAAACGCCCGCGCCGTGCCTCCTGGGACCGGTTCTTCCGGGCGTCGCTGATCACCCTGATCCGGGCCGGTATCGAGGACGGATCGGTCCGGGCCGACATCGACCCCGAGGCGACCGCTGTCGTCGTGGTCGGCCTGCTTCGTGGAGTGGCGCTGCAGTTCATGCTGGATCCGGCCTCGGGGAACCGGGCCGGCGCGCTGCAGGTCCTGCTCGGCAGCCTGGACGCGATGCTGCGTCCAGCGGGCGTTCCCGCTCCGGCCTAGATCCGCAGGCTCCGCTCGAGCAGGTCGGTCGTCACGACCTTGGCGCCGGCCAGGTCGAACCCGCCGGGATCGAGCAGCCGCTGCATCGAGACCCCGCGCAGGAGCCCGACGATCGTGACGGCGACGTCGTGGACGTCGATGGTCGGGTCGATCGTGCCTTCGGTGATGCCCTGCCTCATCAGGCCGGCCAGGAAGGTGCGGAAGGTGCGGTCGGTGTCCAGGTGGGTCGACCGCTGCGGGGCCGTGTGCGCGACGGCGGCGCTCCACAGCACGATGTGCACCCGACCGAGCGGGTCCGGGCCGTCGACCAGGTCGAGGTAGAGCTCGCAGATGTCGACCAGCGCGTCGTACCCGGTGTGCGAGCCGATCCGGTCCCGGGCCGCGCGGACGTAGAAGATCGATGCCTCGTCGACCACCCGGTCGACCAGCTCGTCCTTGGAGCCGAACCGGTGGTTGACCGCTGCGTGGCTGGCACCGGCCCGGCGGCCGATGTCAGCCAGGGAGGTGCCCTCGACCCCGCGCTCGACGATCAGCTCCGCGGTCGCCTCGATCAGCCGGCGCTCGCTCTCGGCGCGCCGCTCGGCCTGGGTACGGCGGGTGGGTTCGCTGGTCATGCGCCGGGAACGGTCCCGAGGAAGTCCAGGATCCGCCTGTTGACCTCGTCCGGCTGCTCGACCTGCAGGAAGTGCCCGGCGCCGTCGACCAGGCCGACGACGCTCCCGTCAGGCAGGTGCGGGCCGACCAGCGGCACCAGCCGCGGATCGAGGCAGCCGTCCTGGGCGCCGTGCAGGTACAGGATCGGGATCAGCGGGAGCTGCATCTCGGCCCCGGCCCAGCGCCGGTAGGCGACCGGGGGGCGACGGGGGCTCATCAACGCCCGGTAGTAGCCGATCACGGCGTGCCGGTGCGCCGGATCGCGCATCGCGGCCAGCACCTGCGGCAGGTCCGCGGAGGCGTCGTACCCCGGCGACCAGTCCCGCCACAGCTTCGGTACCAGCCGGTCGATGGCGCGCTCGGGAAGGAACGGGAGCCGGTTGAAGGCGATGTACCAGCTGTTGCGCAGCTGCCGGGGGAGCACCTTGAGCATCGCGGCGCTGCGGATCGAGGTGAACGGGGGGACCGAGAGCGCGACCACCCGCCCGTACGGCGACTCCGGGTGCGCCGCGAGCGCGTTCGCCGTGATCGCTCCCCAGTCGTGGCCGATCAGGACGGCGTCCTGGTCACCGTCGAGCCCGGCGTGGATCCGGACGGCATCGTCCATCAGCGCCGCGACGTCACCGGAACGGTCGCTGGAGATCCCCGACGGGGCGTAGCCGCGCGTGAACGGGGCAACCACCCGCCAGCCCGCGGCTGCGAGCGCAGGACCGAGGTGGCGCCAGCTGTGCGCGCTGTCGGGGAAGCCGTGCAGCAGGACGGCCAGCGGCCCCTGCTGCGGTCCCCAGGTCAACGCGCGCAGCGTGACGGTCGGTAGCTCGATCCGGATCTCGTCCATGTCCCGCATCCTGCCGGATCGCAGCGCGCGGCGCCCTCTAGGGTTGCCTCCATGCCCGCTCCGATCACGCCGCGTCGACTCGTCGTGATCCCGACGTACGACGAGTCCGAGAACATCGACCGTGTCCTGGACGCGGTCCGCAGCGTCGCGCCGGAGGCGGACGTCCTGATCGTCGACGACACCAGCCCGGACGGCACCGGCGACCTGGTCCGTGCGCGCAGCGCCTCCGACAGCGCCATCAACCTGCTGGTGAAGCCGACCAAGGACGGCCTCGGTGCGGCGTACCGGGCCGGCTTCGGGTGGGCGCTCGAGCACGGGTACGACCAGGTGGCCCAGATGGACGCGGACCTGTCGCACCCGCCCGAGCGGCTCCCGGTGCTGTTCGCTGCGCTGGACGACGCCGACGTCGCCGTCGGCTCGCGGTACGTCCGCGGTGGCGGTGTGCGCAACTGGGCCTGGCACCGCCGGGCGATCTCGCGGGGCGGCAACCTCTACGTCCGGCTGGTGCTGGGGCTCCGGGTGCACGACACCACCGCAGGCTTCAAGGCCTTCAGCCGGGCGGCGCTGGAGAAGATCGACGTCCTGGAGTCGGCCTCGAACGGCTACTCGTTCCAGATCGAGAACACCTGGCGTGCCAGCCGTCGTGGTCTGGTGATCGTCGAGGTGCCGATCACCTTCACCGATCGCACCGCGGGACGGTCGAAGATGTCCGGGTCGATCGCGCGCGAAGCCCTCAGCCGCGTCCTCGCCTGGCGGATCGCCGAGCTGCGCGGCAACTGAACACGCACTGAATGCTGGTGTCCGCACCGGCAGGGGCGTGTGAAACTCGGTCCATGCGGATCTTGGTGGTCGAGGACGAGAAACGTCTGGCTGCGGCGTTGCAGACCGGCCTCGAGGCCGAGGGCTTCGCCGTCGACGTGGCCCACGACGGCGGTGAGGGCCTCTGGTACGCCCGCGAGAACACCTACGACGCGATCCTGCTCGACATCATGTTGCCGGTCATGAACGGCTACAAGGTCTGCGAGACCCTGCGGGCCGAGGAGATCTGGACCCCGATCCTGATGCT
The DNA here is from genome assembly GCA_025965315.1 of Marmoricola sp. GTDB lineage: Bacteria > Actinomycetota > Actinomycetes > Propionibacteriales > Nocardioidaceae > Marmoricola. Next base: position 7,220 of record JAOPXD010000104.1, on the reverse strand, counting down.
CACCGCCAAGGACGGCGAGTGGGATGAGGTCGAGGCCCTGGACACCGGCGCCGACGACTACGTGACCAAGCCGTTCTCGTTCGTGGTGCTGCTCGCCCGGGTCCGGTCCCTGCTGCGGCGCGGTGCCGCCGAGCGTCCGGCCCTCCTCGAGGTCGGGGACCTGGTCCTGGACCCGGCGAGCCGGATCGTGACCCGGTCCGGGACCGAGCTCAGCCTGACCAGCCGGGAGCTGTCCCTGCTCGAGTTCCTGATGCGCCGACGCGGCGAGGTGGTCACCAAGACCCAGATCCTCAACCACGTCTGGGACTACGCCTTCGAGGGCGATCCGAACATCATCGAGGTGTACGTCGGGCGGTTGCGTCGTAAGATCGACAAACCGTTCGGACGCAACGACATCGAGACCCTGCGCGGTAGCGGCTACCGGCTGCGCGTCCCGTCGTGACGTTCGTCGACCACGCCGCTGCCTCGGTCCGGGTCCGGATCACCGCGGTGGCGTCGCTGTTCGTGCTGCTGGTGATGGCGATGGGGTCCGTGGTGATCGTCGGTCTGATCAGCCACACGGTCGACCACAGCCTGATCGACTCCGCAGGACAGGACGCCGAGGCCATCGATGCCCAGCTCGCCCGCGGAGTGACCCCGCCGGCTGCGGCGACGACCGGTCGCAACGACGTCGTCGTCCAGCTGCTCGACAAGCGTGGTGCCGTGATCGCGAGCGACCGTCCCGACCAGCTGGCGCTGCCGCTGCGGACGACGGTCGGGGTGACCAGCTCGGAGGTGGTCCCGGGGCTGCACGACGACTTCACCGTCGTCGCGCGCAAGGCCCGGTCGAAGGGCACGGTGAGCCTGATCGTGGTCGGACGCTCGACCGAGCAGCGTGACGAGACCCGGGCCGAGACCGCGCGGGCGCTCGCGGTCGCGGTTCCCCTCATCGCGGCCACCTTGGCGCTGATCCTGTGGCTCAGCATCGGTCGGGCGCTGCGCCCGGTCGAGGTGATGCGTCAGGAGGCCGACCAGATCACCGCCACCCATCTTCCTCGTCGGCTCGCGGTCCCGGCCGGGGCGGACGAGATCCCCCGGCTCGCGCACACCCTGAACGAGATGCTGGACCGGATCGACGAGGGCCAGAAGGCACAGCGCCAGTTCGTCTCCGATGCGTCGCACGAGCTCCGTTCCCCGCTCGCTGTGCTCCGACAGACCGCGGAGGTGGGGCGGGCGCACCCGGACCGGGTCCGGACCGTGGACCTGGCCGACGACGTGCTGGCGACCTCCGCGCGGCTCGAGGAGCTGGTCAGCGCGCTGCTGCTGCTGGCGCGCCTGGAGAGCCACACGACCGGTCCCGGCGAGCCGGTCGACGTGGACGACGTGGTGCTGACCGAGGTCTCCCGGGCCCGCAACCACGGTACCGACGTGACACTCGATGCCTCCGCGGTGAGCGCCGGTCGGACCACGGGCAGTACCGTGCTGCTGGGACAGGTGGTGCGCAACCTGCTCGCCAACGCGGTCCGGCACGCCAGGGACCGGGTCGAGATCAGCCTGAGCGAGGAAGGTGGCACCGTGGTGCTCCGGGTCGACGACGACGGCGGCGGGATCGCTCCCGAGGACCGTGAGGCCGTCTTCGAGCGCTTCGTGCGGCTCGACGAGGCGCGTGCTCGCGACGAGGGCGGGACCGGCCTGGGCCTTGCCATCGTCCGGACGATCGTGACCAGCCTCGACGGCTCGGTCCGGGTCACCCAGAGCCCCCTCGGGGGAGCCCGGTTCGAGGTCCTTCTGCCCGCCAGCCCCCTCTGAGGCGCGCACGATGGTTTGCGATGCACCTGACTGGGAACTGAACAGACGTCCTACCGGCTTGCTGTGTTCAGGTCCGGTTCAGCCGGTTACCGTCAGGTTTGGTCCGTGAGTGCAGACGTATCGACCCGTGATCTCGCTGTGCCCGTACGCAGCCGGTCCTTCGTCGTACCCGGGATCGCGGCAGCGACGGTGCTGGCGCGGCTCCTGGAGATCCGGTCGGACGGCTCACCTGACGAGAGCGGTTTCCTGGTTCTGGCGAACCAGTGGCACGCCGGCACGTCGCTGTACGGCAACTACTGGGTCGACCGGCCGCCGTTGCTGATCACCCTCTTCCGGGTCGCTGACCTCTTCGGCGGCCTGATGGCGCTGCGCGTCGTCGGCGCCCTGTTCGCGGCCGCTGCCGTGCTCCTGCTCGCCTCGACCTCCCGCCGGGTCTTCGGACGTCGGGCCGCCGTCTGGACCGCGGTCGTCGCCGGCGCGCTGCTGGTCACCCCGCTGTACGGCGCGACCGGCGTCAACGGCGAGCTCCTCGCCGTCCCGTTCCTGGCACTGGGGCTCCGGTGCGCGGTCGAGGCGGTCTTCGTCGAGGACCCGCTGCGGTCCCGTGGAGCCGCGCTCGGTGCTGGTGTCGCAGCGATGGCAGCACTGCTCGTCAAGCAGAACATGGCCGACGTGATCGTGTTCGCCGCGGTCTGCTGGTTCGTGGCCTGGCGTTCGGAGCGGATCAGCTGGCGCAGGTTCGTCGAGCTGGCCGGGAGCGCGGCCCTCGGAGCGATCGGCACCTACGCGGTGGTGATGCTGTGGGCGATGGCGCACGGGACCTCGCCCCTGGGCGTCTACCAGGCGACGTACCCGTTCCGGGTGCGCGCAGCGCACGTGATCGCTGATCAGACCGCCTCGACGGCCGGGATCCGGCTCAGTCATCTGGGTCAGGCGTTCCTCTTCAGCGGAGTTCCGCTGCTGGTGATCGCGATCGTCGTCCTCGGGGTCCGTCGCTCCCGGGCGCCGGGCGTCATCTGGGGCGTGCTGGCCGTCCTGGCCTGGTGCGCCCTGTCGGTCCTGAGCGGGGGCTCGTACTGGCTGCACTACCTGATCGAGTCGGTGCCCGCGCTCGCCCTCGGTGCTGGCGCGGTGTCGCTGGCGAGCCCGCGGATCCTGCGGGGGGTGGCGGCGGTCCTGGTGCTGTCGTCGGTCGTCGCTGCGGCGACCGCGCTGGTCCACCCGACCGCGACGCCGGGGACCGTCGTCGGCAAGGCGATCGCCGGTGCTGCCGACAAGGGCGACACCATGATCTCCGCGTTCGGCGATGCCGACATCCTCCGCAACAGCGGGATGTCCTCGCCGTACCCGTACCTGTGGAGCCTGCCCTCGCGCACGCTGGACCCGGACATGACCCTGCTTCGCGGGGTACTCGCCGGGCCGTCCGCACCCACCTGGATCGTGGTACGCGGTTCCGGTACCGCGACGCGGCTGAGCGACGGCGGCGCGATGCAGCTGATCAAGAGCCGCTACCACGTCGAGGACAGCATCTGCGGACGGGTGATCTACCTGCTCCGCGGGGTCGTACGTCCACCCGTTGTCGCGTCCGGTCGCTGCCACGCCCTGGTGCTGCCGTGAACGGCCCGCAGCTGAGCGGCGACCTGCGTCGTGTCGTCGTGATCCCCACCTACGACGAGGCCGCGAACGTGATTGTCGTGCTGGACGCCGTCCTTCGCGCGAGCCCCGACGTCGAGGTACTGGTCGTCGACGACAGCAGCCCTGACGGCACCGCCGACCTGGTCCGGGCCCACCGCGGGTTCGGTGCCCGGGTGCACCTGCTCGTCCGCCCCGGCAAGGGCGGCCTCGGGGCGGCGTACCGGGCCGGCTTCGCCTGGGCGCTGGACGGCGGCTACGACGAGATCGCGCAGATGGACGCCGATCTGTCGCATCCGCCCGATCGGCTGCCGGCGCTGTTCGCAGCGCTGGAGACCGCTGACGTCGCCATCGGCTCGCGGTACGTCACCGGCGGCGGCGTGCAGCACTGGACCCTGTCACGACGGCTGATCTCCCGCGGCGGCAACGTCTACGTCGGGCTGGTGCTGGGGACGTCGGTCCGCGACGCCACCGCTGGCTTCCGTGCGTTCCGTCGCGATGCCCTGATCCGGATCGACGTCCTCGGTTCCGCCTCGAACGGGTACGCGTTCCAGATCGAGAACACCTGGCGGGCGACCCGGCGCGGCCTGCGCGTGACCGAGGTTCCGATCACGTTCACCGACCGGACCTCGGGAACCTCGAAGATGTCGGGGTCGATCGCCCGCGAGGCGCTGCTCCGGGTGCTGGTCTGGCGCTGGCGCGAGCTGCGCGACCGGATCCGCGGGGTCGGCGAGCAGCCGGACCGGAGCCCGGCGAGGTCGTCGCGTGCTGCGTGATCTCTACCGGCGTTTCGCGACCCGCGAGGTGCTCAGCTTCCTCGGCGTCGGTGGTGCCGGCTTCGTCGTCGACGTGCTCGCGTTCAACGCGCTGCGCTCGCTGGCACCGTTCTCGGTGCTCGACCCGTCGGTGGCTCGCACCGTCGCCGTCGCCCTGGCGATGTGCGTCACCTACGTCGGCAACCGGTTCCTGACCTGGGCCGACGCCGATGCGGGGGACCGCCGCCGCGAGGTGCTGCTCTTCATCGTCTTCAACGTGATCGGGTTCGGCTTCTCCATCGTCACCCTGACGATCTCCCACGACGTGATGGGTCTGACCAGCCGGCTGGCCGACAACGTCTCCGCCAACGGGGTCGGTCTCGCCCTGGGGACGCTGTTCCGGTTCTGGAGCTACCGGCGGTTCGTGTTCACCGATGCCCCGTTGGTACCGGTTGCGGCGGAAATAGGCGCACCAGTGCTGTGAGAAACGCCGAGGTGTTCACCGGCTGAATCACCCTCTGCTGCGGGCGATCTGGGAGTAGATTCCCCGAAGTACGATCGACGTGAGGGGTGACATCGATGGCGAGTGCTGCACGCGCGTCCACGGCGCTGCGCCTGGTCGGCGAGACCGAGGTCGAAGCCGAGCAGCTGCACCGGGTACCGCGCACCGAGTTCGGGGGCGGTGGTCCGCGGTCGGTCGTCCTGGCGAAGACGATGGCCAGTACCGTCCGCCCGTTCATCTCGCTGTGGGCCCGGGTCCCGCTGCTGCCCTGGCCCTACTTCCTGGTCGACTACGTGGGTCTGGCGCTGCGCCCGGTCGCGGGAACCACGTACGAGCCGATGGACCTGCCGCACTGCAAGGCCGAGGTGCTCCGGACCCCGTCGGTCGAGGACCGGGTGATCGTGTACCTGCACGGCGGCGCGTTCGTCGTCGGGGGACGTTTCCTGCACCGGCAGCTGATGTCCCGGATCGCCGAGCAGACCCGCGCCAGCGTGATCGCCGTGGACTACCGGCAGCTGCCGGCACACCCTGTCAGCGACTCGGTCGCGGACGCTCTCGACGCCTACCGCTACGTGCTCGACTCCGGTGTCCCGGCGTCCCAGGTCGTCGTGATGGGCGACTCCGCCGGTGGGTACCTGACCTACCAGCTCGCGCTGGCCGCCCAGGAGGCCGGACTGCCGATGCCGGCCGGACTGGTCGCGATGTCACCGCTGATCGACTTCGACGGCGAGATCAAGGTGGCTGCCGGGTCCGCTGCCACGTGCGCGATCTTCCCGAGGAACTGCTTCGAGGGGCTGTCCCAGGTCGTCCGTCGGGCCTCGCGCCGTGCGGGTGAACCCGACGCGCTGCCGGACGCCCCGTCGAGGGCCGCGCTGCGCGGGCTGCCGCCCTCGCTGATCCAGGCCAGCACCGCCGAGATGGTCTACCCGGACGCCGAAGCGATGACGGCCGCGCTGCTCGCAGCCGGTGCCGAGGTCGAGCTCCAGGTCTGGGACCACCAGGTGCACGTCTTCCAGGCGGCGGCCTCGCTGCTGCCCGAGGCCGTGCAGGCTCTCGACGAGATCGCCGCGTTCGTCGACCAGGTCGTCCCGGACACGTTGTGGTCGTACGCGGGCGCGTAGTCGTCGCCCGCTAACCTCGGGGACGTGCCGGAATCCGTCGATGCGTGGTTCGCCGCGAACACCAGCTCCTGGCGTGACCGCTCGCTGACCGAGCTGCTCGCGGCGAAGGCGGCCAGCGGGCTCTCGGTGAGCCTTGTCGTACCGGCCCGCAACGAGGCGGCCACCGTCGGTGACGTGGTCACCCGCGTGCGCGAAGCGCTCGTGGAGACCACCGACCTGCTCGACGAGATCGTGGTGATCGACTCGGACTCGACCGACGACACCTACGCGGTCGCCGAGGACGCCGGGGCCGTCGTCCACCGGGCAGCCGAGATCCGCCCTGACCTCGGGGTGGCGCTGGGCAAGGGCGAGGCGATGTGGAAGTCCCTCTTCGTCACCAAGGGCGACCTGCTGGTCTTCATGGACGCGGATCTCCTCGACTGGGACACGCACTTCGTCCCCGGACTGCTCGGACCGCTGCTGACCAGGCCGGGGATCAGCTTGGTCAAGGGGTTCTACGAACGTCCGCTGACGTCCTCGGCCCCTTCCGACCAGAGCGCTGCCTACGAAGGCGGTCGGGTCACCGAGCTCGTCGCCAGGCCGCTGCTCAACCTGTTCTTCGGCGAGCTCGCCGGTCTCGTCCAGCCGCTGGCCGGTGAGTGGGCGATCCGGCGTTCGCTGTTCGCCTCGCTCCCGGTCCCGACCGGGTACGCCGTCGAGACGACGGCCCTGATCGACACCCTGCGCCGCGAGGGCCTCGGTGCGATCGCGCAGGTCGACCTCGGGCGGCGGGCCCACCGGCACCAGGCGTTGCGCGACCTCGGGGCGATGTCGACCCAGATCGCTGCGGCGGTCTGGGAGCGCTCCGGAGGCGTCGCGCCCCGCGGCGCCGCGACGCTGCGCCAGTACCACCCGACCGATGGTGTGATCGCCCCGCTGACCCGCGCTGTCGACCTCGACGAGCGGCCGCCGGCGGAGCAGTACCTGGCGGACCGGCGATGACCCTCAAGCTCGGACGCCGGTCCTTCGCCGACGACGCCACCCTGATGATGGCGATCGTGAACCGCACCCCGGACTCGTTCTACGACAAGGGTGCGACCTGGGTCGAGGACAAGGCCTTCGAGCGGGTCGCCCAGGTGGTCGACGAGGGCGCCGAGATCGTCGACATCGGCGGGATCAAGGCCGCTCCGGGCGACGAGGTCGGCGTCGAGGAGGAGCTGCGGCGCACCGTCCGCTTCGTCGAGCGCGTGCGGGGCGCGTACCCGGACGTGGTGGTCAGCGTCGACACCTGGCGTGCCCCGGTCGGTCGGGCGGTGTGCGAGGTCGGCGCCGACCTGCTCAACGACGCCTGGGGCGGTGCCGATCCGGCCCTGGTCGAGGTCGCCGCCGAGTTCGGTGCGGCGATCGTCTGCACCCACACCGGAGGCGCGACCCCGCGGACGC
>JAOPXD010000096.1 GCA_025965315.1 Marmoricola sp. | reverse complement strand
AGCGGCCTGACCTTCGACCTGTACCAGGGCAAGACCCTCGGTATCGTGGGCGAGTCCGGGTCCGGCAAGTCCGTGTCGAGCTCGGCGATCCTGGGCCTGCACCGGGGAACAACGGCCCAGGTCAGCGGCCGGATCGTTCTCGACGGAACGAACCTCCTGGACATCAGCGACGAGCAGATGCGCGGCTACCGCGGTCGCGAGGTGGCGATGATCTTCCAGGACCCGCTCTCGGCGATGCACCCGTACTACACCGTCGGCGACCAGATCATCGAGGCGTACCGGGTGCACAACTCCGTGACCAAGAAGGCGGCCCGTGCCCGGACCATCGAGATGCTCGACCGGGTCGGGATCCCGGAGCCGAAACGCCGGGTGGACGCCTATCCGCACCAGTTCTCCGGCGGCATGCGTCAGCGCGCGATGATCGCGATGGGTCTGGTCAACGATCCCGGACTGCTGATCGCCGACGAGCCGACGACCGCACTCGACGTGACTGTCCAGGCCCAGATCCTGGACCTGTTGCAGGACCTCCAGCGCGAGTTCAATTCGGCGATCATCATCATCACCCACGATCTCGGCGTCGTTGCCGAGATGGCGGACGACGTCCTGGTGATGTACGCCGGGCGGGCGGTGGAGCACGGGCCCTGCAAGGAGGTGCTGACGCACCCACAGATGCCGTACACCTGGGGTCTGCTGTCCAGCGTGCCGGACGCCCTGGGTGACACGGACGCTCGACTCGTGCCCATTCCCGGGAACCCGCCGAGCCTGCTGAACCCGCCGACAGGATGCGCCTTCAACCCGCGTTGCAGCCATCGCGACAAGGTGCCCGGCGACCTGTGCCGTACCGAGATGCCGGACCTCGTGCCGGGTCCGCGCGGCCCTGGGCACACCAAGCGCTGCCACCTCGTGGATCCGGAGACCATCTACTTCACCGAGGTCCTACCCGAGATCGTCCCGGACCTGACGGAGGAGCACTGATGTCCCTCGACGCGCTCGACACCGGTAGCCCGACCGATGGGCTGGGCTCGCCCCCGCCGATCCTCGAGGTCGAGAGCCTCCAGATGTACTTCCCGGTTCGGGCCGGAGGGTTCTTGCGTCGTACGGTCGGCCAGGTGCAGGCGGTGGACGGCATCTCGTTCCAGCTGCACGCGGGCCGGTCGCTGGGGCTGGTCGGCGAGTCCGGGTGCGGGAAGTCGACGACCGGGCGCCTGGTGACCCGGTTGCACAAGCCGACTTCCGGCGCGATCCGGTTCGATGGGAAAGACATCGCCAAGGTGCGGACGTCCGAGCTGACGCCGATTCGTCGTGAGATCCAGATGATCTTCCAGGACCCGTACACCTCGTTGAACCCGCGTCACACCGTAGGCGCGATCGTGGGCGCTCCGTTGGCGATCCACAAGATCGTGCCGCGCGACAAGATCCTTCCGCGGGTCCAGGAGATCCTGGAGATCGTCGGTCTGAATCCGGAGCACTACAACCGCTACCCGCACGAGTTCTCCGGCGGTCAGCGCCAGCGGATCGGCATCGCCCGTGCGCTGACCCTGCAGCCCAAGGTGCTGGTGGCCGACGAGCCTGTCTCAGCGCTGGACGTCTCCATCCAGGCACAGGTGATCAACCTTCTCCAGGACGTGCAGAAGGAGTTCGGGATCGCCTTCTTGTTCATCGCCCACGACCTGGCCATCGTCCGGCACTTCTGCCCCGAGGTCGCGGTGATGTACCTGGGCAAGATCGTCGAGATCGCGGACCGGGACACCCTTTACAACCGCTCCCACCACCCCTACACGCAAGCGCTGCTCTCTGCAGTTCCCGACGTGAAGCAAGCGGCGATCGGCGGGCGGCGGGACCGGATCCGGTTGACCGGAGACGTCCCGAGCCCGATCAATCCGCCATCCGGGTGCCGGTTCCGGACCCGGTGTTCGCTCGCGCAGGACATCTGTGCCCAGGTCGAGCCGCCGCTGATGCAGATCGGGCCGCGCCACAAGGTCGCGTGCCACTTCGCCGGCGAGCTGGGCAAGCACCCGGTGACCCCGGTGACCACGTCGCCTGCCGCGACGGCGGCCGCCTCGGACCCGGGATTTGCGAGCACGTGGTTCGACGTCACGACGGGCCGACCGACGGGCGCGTGAGGGTGCGCACGCGTTCCGGGTCGGACCTGACCTTCGGTGCGAACCGGGGTCGGATCACCGGTTGGACCGGAACGGTGATCTCCGCCGCTGGCGGTGTCCTGGTCCTGACCCAGGACCACAGCATCGGGGCCTGTCGGGGCGCGATCGCGCTCGTCCTGTTCGCGCTGGTCACCTGGGCGAACCTGATCCGCCCCCGGATCGAGGTCTCCGACGGGACGATCCGACTGATCAACTCGTTCACCGACATCATGATCCCGACAGCCGCTGTCACCGGTGTCGCCGTGCGCACGTTCCTCAGCCTGGAGGTCGGTCCCCGGAGCTATGCCAGTGCATCGATCGGGCACAGCGCCCGGTCGATGCTTCGCGGTGATGCCGATCTCGCGCGCGGCATGCGTCTTGAACCTGGCAGGCCACCTGTGGTGGAGAACTACGTTGCCTACGTCCGGGAGCGCCTCGAGCAGATCACCGAGCAGGCACGCATCGACGCGGTCGGGGAGCCCGCTCCGGTGACGCGATCCCTTGCGGTGCTCCCGTGCGCCCTTGCCGCCGTGCTGACCGCAGCCCTGGTTGTCGCGCTGCTCCTCTAGGGTGAAGACGTGGACGGACTCTTCGAAGTGGAACCGACCACGACCACGCCGAGCGGCGGCACCCTGGCCGGCAACGACCACGCCTCGGCGCCGCTCGCGGTGCGGATGCGGCCGCGGTCGCTCGACGAGCTGGTC
>JAOPXD010000212.1 GCA_025965315.1 Marmoricola sp. | reverse complement strand
CTGCCCGGCCGGACTGGTCGCGCTCACCTTCGACGACGGGCCGGCTGCCACCGTCACCCCCGTCCTGGTCCACGAGCTGCTCCACCTCGAGGTCCCGGCGACCTTCTTCATGGTCGGGTCGCGGATCGCCACCGCCCCCGCGGCCGCGCGGTTGGTGCAGCGCTCCGGCTTCACGATCGGCAACCACACCTGGAACCACCCCGAGCTGACCGCGCTCGGCGATCCCGCCGTACGACGACAGCTGCGGATGACCCGGCGCGAGATGCGCGCCGTGGGCATCACCCCGAGCACGTTGATGCGGCCGCCGTACGGCGCGGTGAACCACCGGATCCTCACCGACGTACGCCGGCTCGCGCTGGTGCCGGTGCTCTGGACCGTCGACTCGGAGGACTGGGCCGGAGGCAACGCGCGTCAGATCGCGTCCCGGATCCTCGGCGCGCTCCGGCGGCACCAGACCAACATCGTCCTCCAGCACGACGGCGTCACGAATTCTCCGGCGTCGGTCGCGGCCGTCCCGCGGGTGGTCCGGATCGCGCGGCGCCGAGGCTTCTGCTTCACCGGCCTCGGCTCACGAGGGCGACCCGTCGTCCCGGTGCGGAGCAGGCCGGACCCGGTCGGCCCGCCCGCGGTCACCGGTACGACGACAGGACCCGCGAGCCTTCGCGCTCTGCTGACTCGTTGAGGACGCCCGCGCGGGAGCCGCTGAGCTTCGCGGTGATGTGCTCGTCGACGGTGACCGGGCGGTACAGGTCCGGGTGCGCCTCGTCGACGAACCCGGGCAAGGTGCTGATCAGGGCGTCGGAGTTGCCGTCGAAGAAGAACGCCACCGAGCGTCGTCGCTGGATGGTGCCGTCCACGATCGGAGGCTTGACCCGGTGCAGGGTGGAGAGCCACTGCTCGTTGGTCCACCGGGCCATCAGGTCGCCGAGGTTGATCAGCAGCGCACCGTCAGCCGGGTTCACGTCGTGCCAGCCGCCCTCGGATCCGAGCACCTGGAGGCCACGCACCTGGTCCGCCCAGAGGATCGTGACGATCCCGAAGTCGGTGTGCTCGCCCATCCCGATCAGGTCACCGTCCAGGGCGATGTCGGTGCCCTCGGGGAGGGCGTAGTTGTTCATCCGCAGCACCCCGATCGAGTGATCGGTGAACTCGTCGAAGAACGTGCCGGGCAGCCCGAGGGCGTCGGCGAAGATGCGCACCATCGTGATCGCGACCCGCTCGGCCTCGGCCAGGTAGGCCGAGGTGCGCTCGCGGAAGCCGTCCAGGTCGGACCAGGTGTTGGCCGCGTAGTGCGCCGGGTGGACCGGCGTACCGGGGTAGTCGTCGGCGGTGCGGCCGATGTTGAAGGCCTCGAAGAAGTCGTTCATCCGGGTCGCGGACTCGATGCCCAGGCTGAGGCTGAGCGACTCGGACTTCGGCGCGCTGTAACCACGGTTCTCCGCAGCGGGCCTGACCCAGGACTTCTTGGTCTCCAGCGGCTGCTCGAAGAACGCGTCCATGGCGGTACCGAGGCCCGCGACGACGTCGTCGGGCACGCCGTGGCCGGTGACCTGGATGAAGCCGACGGTCCGGCAGGCGTCGTCGATCTGGCGGGCGACCGAGGCACGGTCCTCGGCGGGGCCGTCGGAGACGTACGCCGAGATGTCGACGGTGGGAACGGTGAAAGGCATGGATCCTCCAGGGAGCGATGGGCGCCTGGTGTCCGCTTCTGGGTGCTTCGCACCCAGCTCTCCTGTTAGCAGGCCGTTGCTGTCCCACCCACGGTATCCGGCGAGGGTTTCCACGGTGTGAACAGTCGCGCCGACTTTCTATTGTCTATAAAATCAAGTAACTTTGATCCTTAAGCCGACCGGAGGGATGCAGCACATGATGATGTGGCCCGCTGGTGCGCGACCGACGGTGGCAGTGGTCGGTGGCGGTGCGGGCGGTGCGCTGACCGCGATCCACCTGCTGCGGACCGCGTCGCGACGCGAGACCGCGCTCTCCCTGGTCCTGATCGATCCCGCCGACCGGTGCGGCCGCGGGACCGCGTTCGGCACCTCCGAGGACCAGCACCTGCTCAACGTCCCGGCGTCCGGGATGAGCGCGCTGCCGGAGGATCCCGGCCACTTCGTCGCCTGGCGCGAGCAGGCCGCCTTCGACACCCGGGGCGGCCCGACCGCGTTCGTGCCGCGGCGCCAGTTCGGGCTGTACCTCGAGGACCTGCTGGCCCAGGCCGAGCGGGAGTCCGAGGGGCTCGCGACCGTCCAGCACCGGCGTACCCGGGCGGTCGGGGTACGTCGCGGCCCGAACGGTGTCGCCGTGACCACCAGCGACGGCGACGAGATCCTCGCCGACGGTCTGGTGGTGGCCAGCGGCCTCCCCGAGGCCGGGGTCGCCTGGGCACCGGAAGCCCTCACGGCGTCACCCTTCTTCGTGCCGGACCCGTGGGCGCGCGGCGCCCTCGAGGCGATCCAGCGCGACCGGCTCGGCCCGGCCGACGTCCTGCTGGTCGGGACCGGCCTGACCGCTGTCGACGTCACCCTCTCGGTCACCGGCGACGGCAACCGGGCCGACCGCCGGATCCTGGCGTACTCGCGCCGCGGACGGCTCCCGCGGGTGCACCTCGCCGAGCCGAAGCTCGCGGCGATCCCCGATGTCGCCGACTGGGGCACCGACCTGGTGACGCTCGAGGCCGAGGTACGCCGCTACATCGCCGCGGTCGCCGAGAACTCCGGCGACTGGCGGCCCGCGGTCGACGGTCTGCGGTTCCGGGTCGCCACCTTGTGGCAGCGGCTCAGCGCGGAGGACCGGGCAGCGTTCCTCGCCGGCCCGGCCGCCGACTGGAACTGGCTGCGGCACCGGATGGCCCCGTCGAGCGCCGTCGTCCTGCGGGAGCTGCGTGCTGCCGACCGGATGAGGGTGCATGCCGGCGTCGTCACCGGCGCCGAGCCGCTGCCGACCGGTGGCCTGCGGGTGCAGCTGTCCAACGGGGACACCCGCGACGTCGGCTGGGTCGTCAACTGCACCGGCCCGCAGACCGACCTGCGGCTGATCGGCAACCCGTTGCTCGACGATCTGGTCCGGTCGCGTACCGGCGGGGCGCTGGCGAGCACCTCGGACGAAGGGCTCGGCCTGGAGACCGACCACGGCCGGCTGCTCGACGAGGCCGGCTCGGCCGACGCGCCGATCTGGACCCTGGGCTCGCTGCGCCGCGGCGAGCTCTGGGAGTCGACGGCCGTCCCGGAGATCCGGGCGCAGGCGGTGAACCTCGCGGTCGCGATCCTCGACGAGGTGGCACCGCTGCCACGACGGCTCGAGGACGGCCGGCTGGTCAGCGGGCACCACCCGATCGCCCGGCCGCGCGACCCCCTCGGGCTGCCGTTGTCGACGACCGCCGAGGCCGCGGCGACGTACAACTCCGGGCTGGAGCGGATCATGCGGCTGCAGGACGGCGGTGAGGACCTGATCCGCGAAGCCGTCCTGATCGATCCCGGGTTCGCGCTGGCGCACGCGTCGCTCGCGATGCTCGGTTACGAGGCCGGTGCCGACACCGACGTCCAGCTCTCGTTGGCGACCGCGCTCGAAGCGGTCGGCCGCCGTGGCGAAAGCCGGGAGGCGAGCTTCGTCGGCACCGTGGCGAACCGGATCAACGGATCGCGCCAGCTCGGCTCGAAGTCGTTGATGGCGCACATCGCCAACCATCCGCGCGACGTCCTGGCGGTCTCGGCCGCCGTGCCGACGATCGCGTTCTCCGGCGTGACCGATGTGCAGCGGGAGGCGTGGGACCTCGTCGACGGGCTGGCTCCGTCGTACGGCGACCACTGGTGGTACATCTCGCTGCTCGCCTTCACCCGCCAGGACCAGGGCAGGTTCGAAGAGGCTGGTCTGCTCGCGGAGTCCGCGCTGTCGTGCGAGCCCTCGTCGGGGCACGCGGTGCATGCCCAGACGCACGTGATGTACGAGTCCGGCCAGCACGAGGAAGGGCGGGTCTGGCTCGACCACTGGGTCGCGGAGAGTGGTCGTTCGGCCAGCCACCGCGCGCACTTCTCCTGGCACGCTGCCCTGCACGAGCTCGCCCTCGGCGACACCGAGGCGGTACGCCGCCGCTACTACTCCCAGCTCGCTCCGCCCGCGGTGTGCGGGGTACGAGGCCTGGTCGACGCCGCGTCGCTGCTGTGGCGCTGGCGGATGACCGTCTCGGACTGGGACGGAGCCGATCTGTCGCTCCCGCCGACCTTCGCCGGGGAGACCGCGCCGCCGCCGGTCGAGGCCGTCCTGGAGTCGGTGGACGAGACGCTGCTGCTCGCGCCGCAGACACCGTTCATCGCCGTGCACGCTGCTGTCGCGCTGGCAGCGCGCGGTGACGGACCTCAGCTCGAGCAGCTGCGCGAGCACTGCGCCCGAGCGAGCGACCTGACGATGCGCACCGTGGTGGTGCCGGTCTGCGACGCGTTCATCGCCGTCACCGAGCAGCGCTGGGACGCGGCCGCGACGCTGTTCTCCGACGTGCTTCCCGGGCTGGTCCGGGTCGGTGGTTCTGCTGCCCAGCGGGAGGTTGTCGAGGAGACGCTCCTGCTCGCGCTGGTCCACGCCGACCGGCACCAGGAAGCGGCCGCGATCCTCGACGGACGCCTGCACCGCCGCCCTTCGCCGCTCGACCAGCGCCGTCGGAACGCGTTCGCCCAGGTACCCGCTAGCTGACCTCGACGGCGTCGCCAACAGCGATCCGGCCGGTGGTCTCCGGGACCAGGTGGATCGCGAACCAGGTCTTCTGCTCGACGAGCCGGTGCCGGGCGAGCGTCCGGATCGGCTCCTTGGTCGAGGAGAGGTCAGCGGGGGAGATCGTCGTCATCACGCAGCGGTCGACGCGCTTGGGCACCCGGAACGAGACCTCGCCGACCCGGATCCGGCTCCAGTCGTCCTCCGCGAACGCGGCGTCGCCGTCGATGACGATGTTGGGACGGAAGCGCTCGATCGGCAGCGGTGCCGGAGGTTCTTCACCGCGCTCCCGTGCACCTTCGGCGATCCAGCCGTTCAGCTGCCGCAAGGACGCCAGCGAGGCCAGCGTCACCGGGCAGCTGTCCGTGTACGGCGCGTGGTCACCGGGCAGCGACCAGGGCCGGTCGAACCCCCGGCGCTGCGGATCGTCGCACCAGATCAGCCGCAGGTCGGTGCGTCCGGTGACCGCCCGCACCCAGGCGTGTGCGGACTCGTCGGCAGGCACGCCCTGCAGGGCGTTGCCGTGCAGCAGCACGTCGACGAGGTCACCGTCCGGCTCGGCGACGTCGACCGGATCGAATCCACGGGCTCGCAGCCGCAGGGCCACCGGCAGGTCCGGCTCGGTCTCCGGGGTGTCCGCAACGACCCGGAAGAGCGCGCGAAGCTCGCGGGCACTCACCAGGGTGCCGGCCTGGTCGACGACCATCCAGCGCCGGTCACCGGCCAGGCCCTCGGCGAGGACCTCGGCCGAACCGACCGGGCGGATGGCGGTGCTCTTGACCGGGTGGATCCCGAGCGCGGTGACCCTCGTCGTCACTCCAGCCAGCTCTCGAGCCGGTCGAGCCCGCGGGTGATCTCCTCGGCGCTGCCGGCGAAGGAGAGCCGGACGAACTCGTTGCCACGGCGGGTGTCGAAGTCGATGCCGGGCGCCATCGCGACCCCGGTCCTGGCGAGCAGCTGCTGGCACCAGCCGTAGCTGTCGTCGGTCAGGTGCCCGATGTCGGCGTACACGTAGAACGCCCCGTCGGCCGGCGCGAGCCGGTCGATGCCCAGCCGGGGGAGACCTTCGAGCAGGAGCGCCCGGTTGCCGGCGTACCGGGTCACGTGCCCGTCGAGCTCCTCGTACGACGCCGGGGTGAACGCGGCCAGCGCGGCGTACTGGGACAGCACCGGTGGACAGATCGTGAAGTTGCCGGTCAGCACGTCGACCGGTCGGCGCAGGTCCTCGGGGACGACCATCCAGCCGAGTCGCCAGCCGGTCATCGAGAAGTACTTCGAGAACGAGCCGAAGATGACACCGGTGCGCGAGGTCTGCCAGGCCGAGGAGGTGGGGGTCTCGCCGCCGTACGTGATCCCGTGGTAGATCTCGTCCGAGATCAGCCGGACCCCGTTCTGCTCGCACCACGCCGCCAGGGCGGCGAGCTCCGCGGGCGCGATCATCGTGCCGGTCGGGTTGGCGGGCGAGGCGATGACGAGGCCCGCGATCGGCCCGGGCACGGCGGCAACCAGGTCGACCGTCGGCTGGAAACGGGTCTCCGGACCGGAGTCGATCTCGACGACCTCGCACCCGAGCGCCGTCAGCACGTTGCGGTAGCAGGGGTACCCCGGGTTGGCCATCACCACCCGGTCTCCCGGTTCGAAGGCCGCCAGGAAGGCGAGCAGGAAGCCGCCCGAGGACCCGGTGGTGATCACGATGTCGTCCGGGCCGACATCGATCCCGGAACTTCGCCGGTGGTGCTCCGCGACCGCGGCCCGCAGCTCCGGGATCCCGGTGGCGACGCTGTAGCCGAGCAGGTCCTGGTCCAGCAGGCGCTTGGCCTCCGCGCGCACCGCCCGCGGGGCGCCGGTGGACGGCTGACCGGCGACGAAGTTGACCAGGTCGCCGTGGCTGGACTGCCGCGCCTGCGCGGCGGCGAGCAGGTCCATCACGTGGAACGGCGGCACGTTCGCCCGCGCCGCCACGTGCATCCGCTGGTCGGTCGTCCCTGGATCGATCGTCACCAGGTCACGGTAGTGCTCAGAGCGAGGCGGCGTGCCGTCCGGCCCGGCGTCCGAAGTACGAGCCCTCGGCGAGCTGGGTACCGGACGCGTAGCCCTTGCCGTCCTGGGCGATGTTGGCTGCGCACGCGCCGGCGGCGTACAGGCCGGCGATGACCGAGCCGTCCTCGCGCTGCGCCTGGCCCTCGACCGAGGTGCGCATCCCGCCCAGGGTGAACCCGGCGTACAGCGCCTTGCCCAGGGTCAGGTCGTAGGCCCCCCACGGGCCGTGGTCCTGCGGCGCCACCCAGTCGGGGTGCTTGTTGAACTCGGGGTCCTGGCCCTCGTGCGCGTTCTTGTTGTACGACGACAACGTGGCGACCAGCCGGCCCTCGGGGATGCCGAGCGCCGACTCCATCTCGTCGACCGTCTCCCACCCGTCGATGAACGGGCACAGCGGCATCGTCGGGTGCTCGATGTGGGCCGAGTCGACGATCAGGTACGCCGCCTGGTCGGGCTGGTCCATGACGTACCCCGACGTACGCGAATGGTAGCTGTCCTCGGCCACGAACCGGTCGCCGTTCTTGTTCACGACGATGCCGGTGACCAGCTGGGACGGCGGGTAGAAGGGAGCGGTGATGAACGGCTGGTCCATGAACTTCAGCTGGGCACCGACCGAGGCGCCCAGCCGGATCCCGAGACCGTCGTCGTAGGTGCTGCCGAGCACGAACAGCTTCGAGCCCAGGGCGGGGGTGTTCTCGGCGACCATCTCGGCGTTCATCACGAAACCACCGGCAGCGACGATCACGGCCTTCGCGCGCAGGACGCCGGTCTCGCTGAACTTCTTCCACGCGACGCCAACGACCTCCTGCTCGCCGGTCGAGCTCGTCGAGACCACCAGGTTGGTCGCGCCGGTCTCGTAGCGGACCTCGACGCCGGCCTCGGCGACCCGCTCGCTGAGCAGGTCCATCACCATCTGGGTGCCGCCGGTGTCACCGGGCACGGGCACCTTGTGACCGCGCGGTGCCGGGACCGCCATCTCCCGGTACGGGAAGACCTTCTCGTTGCCGGTGAACATCAGGCCCTCGGTGTTCGGCTGGATCACGGCCTTGCCGGGGAAGTAGCTGCGCTCGAACTGGAACCCGAGCGACTCGACCCAGTCGAAGTGCTCGACGCTGTCGTCGCAGAAGGCACGGATCTTGTCCGGCTCGGCCTCCTTGGCGATCGCGATCAGGTACTTGTACATCTCCTCGGCGCTGTCGGCGTGGCCGGTCGCCTGCTGCACGGCGGTACCGCCACCGAGGTAGAAGTGGCCGCCGGACATCGCGCTGGTGCCGCCGTACGTCGCCGCCTTCTCGATCAGGATCACCCGGGCCCCGGCGCGGGCTGCCTCGAGGGCAGCGCAGCCGCCCGCGATCCCGAAGCCGATGACGACGACGTCGGTCTCCTCGGACTCACCGGTCAGCGAGGCGGCAGGGACGACGTCGGGAAGCGCAGTGGTCATGGAGTCAGCGTAAGGGGAAACTAGAACAAGTTCTAGGTCTCGACCGCGCGCGACGACCGGATACTTCGTAGACTGTGGGTCCGACTACCGCCGAGGTGCCGTCATGACACTCGACGTCCACACCCTCAACCAGGGCCTCCTGGTCGGCTGCGCCGTGCTGCTGGTCGCGATCATGGCCGTCCGTGCCTCGGTCGGTGCCGGGCTGCCCAGCCTGCTGCTCTACCTGCTGATCGGGGTCGGTCTCGGTGACGCCGGGCTCGGGATCGGCTTCTCCGACGCGAAGGTCGCCAACGCTCTCGGGTTCGCCGCGCTGGTGATCATCCTGGCCGAGGGCGGGCTGACCACGAAGTGGTCGGAGATGCGACCGGTGATCCGGCTGGGGCTCTCGCTGGCCACGCTCGGGGTCGCGGTCTCGGTCGGGGTGGTGGCGCTGGCCGCCCACCTGGTGCTCGGGATGAGCTGGCAGCTCTCGGTGCTTCTCGGAGCGCTCACCTCGCCGACCGATGCCGCGGCGGTGTTCTCGGTGCTGCGACGGGTACCGCTGCCCCGGCGGCTGAACTCCGTGCTCGAGGCCGAGTCCGGTCTCAACGACGCCCCGACCGTCGTCCTGGTGACCCTGGTCAGCGCCGGCGGGCACCACTCGCTGCTCGGGTTCGTCGGTCAGGTCGGTTTCGAGCTGGTCGTCGGTGCCGGCTTCGGCATCGTGATCGGCGTCGGCGGGGCCTGGCTGATGCGCCGGGCCGCGCTGCCGAGCTCGGGCCTGTACCCGCTCGCGGTCCTGGCGCTCTCGGTGCTCGCGTACGCCGCCGCGGCCACGGCGCACGGGTCCGGCTTCGCCGCGGTCTACCTCGCTGCGCTGATCCTGGGCAACTCCGAGCTCCCGCACCGGGCAGCGACCCGGTCGTTCGCCGAGGGGATGGCCTGGTTGGCCCAGATCGGGCTCTTCGTGATGCTCGGCCTGCTGGTCTCGCCGGGCCGGATCACCTGGGAGCACGTCGGCCTGGCGGTCGCTGCCGGCCTGGTGCTCACC
>JAOPXD010000089.1 GCA_025965315.1 Marmoricola sp. | reverse complement strand
GCGTCCGGCACGTCGATCACGACGATGTTCGTGGGCACGGACTCGGGATCGAGCCCGCACAGCTCAGCGATCAGGCGGGCGTTCTCATGATCCTCGGCCATCCGGTCGACGTGGTGGTCGAGGGCGTACATGCCCGCGGCAGCCAGGATCCCGACCTGCCGCATCCCACCGCCGAGGCGCTTGCGGAGGATCCGTGCAGCGGCAACGGCATCGGCATCGCCGAGCATGAGCGATCCGATCGGGGCCCCGAGGCCCTTCGACAGGCAGACCGCCATCGTGTCGGCGATCGCGCCGTACTCGGTCAACGGTGTCCCGGTCGCCACGTGCGCGTTCCAGATCCGGGCGCCGTCGAGGTGGACCGCGCAGCCGACCTGGCCGGCCCAGGCACGCAACGCCTGCAGGTCAGCCAGCGGCAGCACCGTGCCGCCGGCGAAGTTGTGGGTGTTCTCCACCGAGACGGCCGCAGTGCGGACGAAGTACGTCCCCATGTCCGGCGCGTACAGGTCCTGGATCGTGGGGAGGTGGATCTGACCGTCGGGCTCGACCCAGGTCCGGCTGGTGATCCCGGTGAAGGCGCCGTGCGCGCCGAGCTCGGCACGGACGATGTGCGCCCGCGACTCGCACAGGACCTCCTGGCCCGGGCTGACCAGGGCCGCGACAGCGAGCACGTTGGCCATCGAGCCGGTCGGGGTGAACACCGCGGCCTCGTGCCCGAACATGCCGGCGACCCGCTGCTCGAGCGCGATCACCGTCGGGTCCTCGCCGTACACGTCGTCGCCGACCTCGGCATCAGCCATCGCACGTCGCATGCCCGCCGTGGGCTTGGTGAGGGTGTCGGAGCGGAGGTCGATCACCGTCCGAGCGTAGCGATCAGGTGATCTTCACCGTCAGCAAGGGCGACCACCCGGATGCCTTCGAGCCCAGGTCGGTGCGCGCGCGGACCTGGTAGGTGGCGCTGCGCGAAGGGTTGAACAGCGCGGACCGGCTGGCGCTCCTAGTCCTCCAGCTCGACCACGTCGATGCGCCGGACTTCCGGTACTGCACGTCGAACCGGATGCTGGACGGCGTGCTCGCGGCCGAGGACCAGTGCAGCGTCCACCCGTGGCTCGACGAGCCGGAGTCGGCCAGCGGCACCTGGACGTGGCCCTTCATGAAGGAGTGCATCGTGCAGTGGTACGCGAAGGTGCCTGCATCGGGGAACGCCCGGGTGTAGGTGCCCGAGCTCTTCAGGCCGGAGGTCCAGAATCCCTGGTCCGATGTCGTGCTGTGCTGGACCGGGTCCTTGAAGGTCCAGGTCACGCTGTGGCCCTGGGCGACCTTGACCGTGGCCGGGGTGAACGAGTCGTCGACCACCGACACCGCAGCGGAGCCGGAGCTCGCACCGGCCTGGACCATCGGTACGCCGACGGCGAGGCCGAGCAGGGCGGTGAGCAGGACGACGGATCGGGTCTTCGGCAGGCGCATGTGCTCACAGTGCTGCCGGCCCCGCTGGCGAGCAATAGGACGGTGGTACTAGTACCACCCTGACAAGTGTCACGGTCAGGTGGTGACGAGCGGCACCGGCACGGCCGGCGACCCGCGCCTAGGTTGGAGGACGTGAACCTGTGGAACATCGCCGTACCGGTCCTCGTGCTGGCCTACGTGATCGGTCGTCAGCTCCAGGCGCGCCCGGTCCGTGAGGACTCGCCGTACCGGTTGATGGTCGCGCTCGCCGTGATCGGCGCGATCGAGGTCGGCCACTACGCGCACGGCACCACGGTGCCGGTCAGGGCCTGGGCGCTGCTCGCGGGGAGCCTGGTGATCGGAACCGCACTCGGTGCGCTACGCGGCGAGCTGGTGCACGTGTGGCGCAACGACGGGGTGCTGACCCGTCAGGGCAATGCCACGACGGTCGTGCTGTGGGTGGTCGGACTGGCCATCCACTTCGGCGTCGACGCGGTGATCGCGCACGGCAGCCATCCGGCGCGCGACCTCGGCAGCGAGGCCCTGGTGCTCTACGTCGCACTCGCCCTCGGCGCACAGCGGTTCACGACCCTGCGTCGGGCCGAGCAGGTGCAGGCGCAGCCGGTCTGAGCTCAGGCTTTCCGGAGCATCTCCGCAACGAGGAACGCGAGCTCGAGCGACTGGACCCGGTTGAGCCGGGGATCGCAGACCGATTCGTAGCGGTCCGCGAGATCGGACTCGAGCAGCTCCTCACCGCCACCGACACACTCGGTGACGTCCTCGCCGGTGAGCTCGATGTGGATCCCGCCGGGCCAGGTACCCAGGGCCCGGTGCACGTCGAAGAAGCCCTGCACCTCGGCGATCACGTCGTCGAAGCGACGGGTCTTGTAGCCCGACGAGGCCTCGTAGGTGTTCCCGTGCATCGGATCGGAGACCCAGGCGACCTGGACGCCGGCGGCCTCGACCTTCTCGACCAGCGGGGGCAGCAGGTCGAGGACCTGGCCGGCACCCATCCGGGTGATGAAGGTGAGTCGCCCGGGAGTGTTGTCCGGGTTGAGACGGGCGGCCAGTGCGATCGCGTCGTCGGCGGTCGAGGTCGGGCCGAGCTTCACCCCGATCGGGTTCTGGATCCGGCTCAGCAGCTCGACGTGCGCGCCGTCGAGCTGACGGGTCCGCTCGCCGATCCACACGAAGTGGCTGGAGACGTCGTACGGCAGGTCGGTGCGCGAGTCGATGCGCGTCATCGCGTGCTCGTACTCGAGCACCAGTGCCTCGTGGCTCGAGTGCATCTCGACCCGGTGGAACTCGTCCGGGTCGGCTCCGATCGCCTGCATGAACGTCAGCGCGCGATCGATCTCGTTCGCCATCGCCTCGTACCTGCTCCCGACCGCGGAGCCCTGGACGAAGTCGGTGTTCCAGGCGTGCACCTGGCGCAGGTCGGCGTAGCCACCGGTGGTGAACGCACGTACGAGGTTCAGCGTGGAGGCCGACGAGTGGTAGACGTCGACGAGTCGCTGCGGGTCGGGGATCCTGGACGCCGATGTGAAGTCGAAACCGTTGACCGCATCACCCCGGTACGCCGGCAGCGTCACCTCGCGACCGTCGATGACGCGGGTCTCGTTGTCGTTCGAGCGCGGCTTGGCGTACTGGCCCGCGAACCGGCCCAGCTTCACGACCGGGACCGACGCGGCGTAGGTGAGCACGACCGCCATCTGCAGCAGCACCCGGAGCTTGTTGCGCACGTTGTCGGCGGTCACGCCGTCGAACGTCTCGGCGCAGTCGCCACCCTGGAGCAGGAACGCCTCGCCACGGGTCACCGCCGCGAGCTTGTCGGTCAGCCGGTCGCACTCCCCCGCGAACACCAGCGGCGGGAACGAGCGCAGCCGCGTCACAGCAGCATCGACGGCCGCGGCGTCCGGGTACGACGGCTGCTGCGCGGCCCCCTGCGCGTGCAAGGTGGCGAGATCGGGGATCGGAGATCGGTCAGGCACCGACCAAGCCTACGTCCCCGGACGGTGCGCACGACATTCGGCGACGCTCGCGCGGACGGGTGCAGGAATAGGCCGGTGGCGCGGCAGGTTCGGCCGACATGACTACTGCCGTTGTCGCCACCTCCTTCGGTGGCCCGGAATCACTCGAGCTGGTCGAGACCGAGGTGCCCGCACCGGGTCCCGGCAAGGTCGCCATCTCGGTCCTCGCGATCGGGGTCAACCCGATCGACCTGAAGCTGTACGGCGGGCAGATGGGCAACGACCCGGGCTCCCTCCCGATGCGGCTCGGCTTCGAGGCGGCCGGGGTCGTCACCGCCGTCGGCCCTGACGCGAACGGTCCCGAGGGGCCGGTCTCGGTCGGCGACGAGGTGATCGTCTTCCGGATCTCCGGCGCGTACGCCGGTGACGTGGTCGTTCCGGCCAGTGCCTTGGTGCGCAAGCCCGTCTCGCTGGACTGGCCGCAAGCCGCCGGGCTGATGCTCACCGGCGCCACAGCGGTGCACCTGCTCACCGCGACCGACGTCGGCGAGGGCGACACCGTGCTGATCCACGGAGCCTCGGGTGGCGTCGGCCTGATGGCCGTCCAGCTGGCGGGGCTGCGTGGTGCGCGGGTGATCGCGACCGCGAGCGAGCACCGGCACGGGCTGCTCGAGGAGCTCGGCGCCGAACCCGTCACCTACGGTGACGGTCTTCTCGGCCGGGTCCAGGCACTGGCCCCGGACGGGATCGACGCAGCCCTCGACCTGATCGGGAGCGACGAGGCTCTGGAGACGTCCCTGGCCCTGGTCGCCGATCGGGACCGGATCGCCACGATCGCGAACTTCTCGGCCGGGTCCGCGGGCATCAAGGTGCTCGGTGGCGGTCCCGGTGCCGACCCCGGCGAGGAGATCCGCGCCGGTGCCCGGGTCCCGCTCGCACGGCACGCCGGCGACGGCTCGCTGGTCGTGCACCTCGGCGCGACCTTCCCGCTCGACGAGGTCGCCGACGCTCACCGGCTGGTCGCGGCCGGGAAGGCCAACGGCAAGGTCATCCTGCTCCCCTAACCGCCGAGGCGCGCCGTACGAGCACCTTCAGTCCCCTGAGGCGCGCCTTGCGTGCACCTTGAAGGCGCATCTAAGGCGCGCCTCGACTGGTTCTTGGTGCAGCCAAGGCGCGCCTCGCCGGAGCAGTGCTCAGCCGAAGAAGACCTCGGCCTCGGCGTACTCCTCAGGGCTCACGAGCTTGAGCTGGGCGGTGCCCTCGGCCAGCGGCACCCGGACGATGTCGGTGCCGCGCAGCGCCATCATCGTGCCGAAGTCACCGTCGTGCACGGCAGCGATCGCGTGCAGCCCGAAGCGGGTCGCGAGCCAGCGGTCGAACGCGGTCGGCGTACCACCGCGCTGGATGTGCCCCAGGACGACGGCGCGGGACTCCTTGCCGGTGCGCGCCTCGATCTCGGAGGCGATCCGCTCACCGATACCGCCGAGACGGACGTGGCCGAAGGCGTCCTTCTCCCCCGAGACCAGGGTCATGTCGCCGCCCTCGATCGGGACCGCGCCCTCCGAGACCACCATGATCACTGCGTACTTGGTCTCGAACCGGTCCATCACGTAGGTGCAGACCTGCTCGATGTCGAAGGGCCGCTCGGGGATCAGGACCACGTTCGCGCCGCCGGAGATCCCGGCGTGCAGCGCGATCCAGCCGGCGTGCCGACCCATCACCTCGACGACGAGGACCCGGTGGTGCGACTCGGCGGTGGTGTGCAGCCGGTCGATCGCCTCGGACGCGATGTTGACCGCGGTGTCGAAGCCGAAGGTGAAGTCGGTCCCGGACAGGTCGTTGTCGATCGTCTTCGGGACACCGACCACGTTGACCCCGAGATCGTGCAGCCTGGTGGCGACCCCGAGGGTGTCCTCGCCACCGATCGCGATCAGCGCGTCGACCCCGGCCGCAGCCAGGTTCGCCTTGATCTGCTCGACGCCGCCCTCGATCGAGAACGGGTTGGTGCGCGACGAACCGAGGATGGTGCCGCCGCGCGGCAGGATCCCGCGCACCTGGTCGATGCCCAGCGGCATCGTCAACCCCTCGAGCGGACCCTTCCAGCCGTCCCGGAACCCGACGAACTCGTCCCCGAACTCCTTGACGCCCTTGCGGACGACAGCCCGGATCACGGCGTTCAGCCCGGGGCAGTCGCCACCTCCTGTGAGCACTCCGACGCGCATCCACCCTCCTCATTGGATCGTTCCAGTCCCTCGGGTCAACAGTAGTCACGGACACTAGGCTGGCGCCATGACCTTCTCGATCGTGGCCCGTTCCGCCGACCAGCAGTCGTGGGGCGTGGCGGTCGCCTCCAAGTTCCTCGCCGTCGGCAACGCGGTGCCTGCCGCCGTCGCCGGCATCGGCGCCCTGGCCACCCAGGCCGAGGCCAACCTGTCCTGGAAGGGCATCGGCCTGTCCCTGCTCGACGAGGGCGCCACCGCGGACGTCGCGCTCGAGCGGATGCTCGACGAGGACGACAAGCGCGACCACCGGCAGATCGGCATCGTCGACGTCGACGGCAACGCGGCGTCGCACACCGGGTCCGCCTGCTTCGACTGGGCCGGCGGGATCACCGCGACCGGGCTCGCGATCCAGGGCAACATCCTCGCCGGCCCCGAGGTGGTGAAGGCGATGAAAGCTGCCTGGGACGCGTCCGACGAGCACGCTCCCCTGGCTCGGCGGCTGCTCGACGCCCTCACCGCGGGTGACGAGGCCGGCGGCGACAAGCGGGGCCGCCAGTCCGCAGCGCTGCTCGTCGTCAGCGAGGGAGCAGGGTACGGCGGGATGGACGACGTCGCGGTCGACCTGCGGGTCGACGACAGCCCGGCGCCGATCCCCGAACTGGCCCGGCTCCTCGACCTCAACGACCTGTACCTGACCGCCTCCACCGACGAGGAGAAGGTGCTGATCACCCCGGAGCTCGCCGCCGAGATCCACGACCTCGTCCGCGCAGCTGGTCACCCGGACCTGGCCGCCTGGACCGGTACCGAGAACTACGAGATGCGGGTGGCCGAGGACGGCAGCTGGATCGACGAGCAGGTGCTGGCGATCCTGCGCGCCACCCGCTGAGCCCGCTGGCAGGATGACCGCCATGAGCTCGAGCATCCTGGCCATCGATGCCGGTACCACCGGAGTCACCGCGCTGGTCGTCACCCCGGAGGGCACGATCGCCGCCAAGGGCTACCAGGAGTTCGGCCAGCACTTCCCGCACCCCGGCTGGGTGGAGCACTCCCCCGAGGAGATCTGGCAGGCGACCCTGGAGGCCACCCGGACCTGCCTGAAGACCTGGGGCGGACCCGTCTCCGACCTGGCCGGCATCGGCATCACCAACCAGCGCGAGACGGTGCTGCTCTGGGACCGCGAGACCCTCGGCTCGCCGCGCCGGGCGATCGTCTGGCAGGACCGGCGTACGGCGGAGATCTGCGAGCGGCTCAAGGCGGCCGGGCACGAGGACCGGGTCGCGGCGCTCACCGGACTACGCCTGGATCCGTACTTCTCCGGCACCAAGCTCGCCTGGCTGGCCGAGCACGAGCCGCACACCTGGGCACTGGTCGAGTCCGGGCGCTACGCGATCGGGACCGTCGACTCCTACCTGGTCGCGCGGATGACCCGCGGGACCTGGCACGTCACCGACGTCTCGAACGCGTCCCGCACGCTGCTCTTCGACCTCGAGGCGGGCACCTGGTCCGAGGAGCTGTGCACCCTCTTCGGGGTCCCCTCCGACGCGCTCCCCGAGGTCGTCGACAGCTGGGGCGACCTGGCCCGCACCGACCCGCGCAGCTTCCTCGACCTGGACCTGCCGATCGCCGGGATCGCCGGGGACCAGCAGTCAGCGCTGTTCGGCCAGACCTGCTTCGACGTCGGTGACTCCAAGTGCACCTACGGCACCGGCTCGTTCATCCTCACCAACACCGGGAGCACGGTCGAGCGCTCGGACGCCGGCCTGCTCTCGACAGCAGCCTGGCGCGACCCGTCCGGTGCGATCACCTACGCGCTCGAAGGCGCGATCTTCGTCACCGGGGCGGCCGTGCAGTGGCTGCGCGACGGCCTCCAGATCGTCGGTACGGCGGCCGAGACGGCAGCGATCGCCGCCACGGTCGACTCCACCGACGGTGTCGTGTTCGTCCCGGCGCTGACCGGTCTGGGTGCCCCGCACTGGGACCCGCACGCGCGCGGAACCATCCTGGGTCTGACCCGCGGGACCACTCGCGCGCACCTGGTCCGCGCCACGCTGGAAGCGATCACCTACGAGGTCCGCGACGTCATCGACACGATGCCGTCGCTGACCTCGGTGGCCGTCGACGGTGGCGCGGCCGCCAACGACCTGCTCTGCCAGCTCCAGGCCGATCTGCTCGGCGTCCCCGTCGAGCGACCCCGGATCGTGGAGACGACCGCACTCGGGGCGGCCTTCATGGCCGGGTTGGGGACCGGGGTCTGGGACTCGACCGACCAGCTGCGTGACACCTGGCAGCTCGACCGGTCCTTCGAACCGGACCCGGCGAAGGCCCAGACGATGGCGGCCTCGTACGCGCTGTGGCAGAAGGCGGTCGAGCGCAGCAAGGACTGGGCCTAGGCGCTCACGTCTCCAGCCGCTCGAGCTCGCGCCTGGCCCCGGCGAGTGCCTGGTCGGCCTCGTCACGCTGTGCTTCGGCCTCGGAGACGCTCTCCTCAGCCTCCTCGAGCTCCTCGTCGACCCGGTCGACGTCGTCCTCCAACGCGGCGAGGCGTCGTCCGAGCTCCTCGATCTCACCCTGGAGCTGCAGTCGACGGGCGCGGAGCGTGCCGACTGCCGCGACCGCGTGCTCGTGCTCCTCATGAGCGCCCGCTGCCTCGAGCACTGCCTCCTCGACCCGTTCCTGGGCGGCCTCGAGCCGGATCCCGTCGTCGGGCAGCACCAGCTGCAGGTTCGGGGGTGGCCGCACGAGTGCGGCGGCCTGGTGCCCGAGCGCATCGGGGACGGCGCAGACCGCGGCGACATCGAGGTCCGAGACGCCGGTCGCGGTGAAGGCCGTCACCACCAGCCCGGACCGGACGACGTCGGCCGCCCGAGGGTCCAGCATCGCTGCGGTGAGCATCCCCTCGACCTGGTCGGCGACGGCCTCGGTCAACCGGACGTCGTTCTCCCGGGCCAGCGAACGGGCGGAGCTGGTCAGGGCGGCGGTGAGCTGGCGACGCTGACGGGTCAGGCTGCGCAGCTCCTCGCCGTCCATCGACTCGGCCGCCGCCCGCAACGACTCCGCGATCCCGAGGACCTGCTCGATCTGGTCGGCCTCACGGCGTACGAGCAGGTTGACCGCCCACGCCGCCACCGACGGTTTGCGCAACGCCTTGATCCGCGCGGCCAGCGCCTTGTCCCCGCACTCCTTGGCCGCCCGGTCCCGGCTCGCGGTGAAGGTGGTCGCCGGTTCGGCGTATAGGCCGTCGGCGACCGCGACCAGGTCAGCCGAGCTCATCGAGCAGTGCCTCCAGCGCGGATCGGCACGCGCCGGCGCGGATCGCCGCCCGGTCGCCGTCGAGAGTGAGCCTGAGCACCTGGACGCCGCGGGGGCCGGCCACGCCCACGTAGACGGTGCCGACAGGTTTGTCGTCCTGCTTCTCCGGGCCGGCGACCCCGGTGGTGGCCAGTGCCCAGTCGACCCCGAGCAGCCGCTTGGCGCCCGCAGCCATCTGGGACGCGCAGTCGGCGGACACCACCTGGGCCGCGGTGACCCCGAGGACGTCGCGCTTGACCCGGGTGGCGTAGCTGACGATCCCGCCGGCGAAGGTGGCCGAGGCTCCCGGGGTCCCGCTGAGCAGGTCGGCCAGGGCGCCGCCAGTCAGGGACTCGGCACAGCCCACGGTCTCGCCGCGCGCGAGCAGGGCCTGGTGCACGCGGGCTGCGAGGTCGGCCGTCATGACGGCAACGCTACTGTCTGGAGGCATGGCCCTGCTGATCGAGGATTACGCAGTCATCGGCGACCAGCACACGGTCGCACTCGTGGGGATCAACGGATCGATCGACTGGCTCTGCCTGCCGCGCTTCGACTCGGCCTCCTGCTTCAGCGGTCTGCTGGCCGATCCGGACCGGTCGCGCTGGCTGCTCGGTGCCGCCGGGGAGCACGAGGCGGTACGCCGCTACCTGGACGGCACCACCATCCTGGAGACGACGATCACCACGCCGACCGGCGAGGCCAGGGTCACCGACCTGATGCCGACCGGCGACCGGCGAGCAGACGTCGTACGCCGGGTGGTCGGCATCCGCGGCACTGTCCGCATCCAGCACGAGCTGGTGATCCGGTTCGACTACGGCCGGATCCGTCCGTGGGTGCGTCGCGACACCGGCCCCGCCGGCAACGAGGTGATCGTGGCCGTCGCCGGACCCGACAAGCTGGTCCTGGCCGGCCCGCGGCTCCCGCGCGCCGTCGACGGCCGGCACGAGGACGAGTTCGACGTCACCGAGGGCGAGACCCTCGACTTCACGCTCACCTGGGTGCCCTCGCACCGGGACGCTCCGCGCCCGGTCGACGTCGACGAGGAGATCCGGCGTACTCGCGAGTCCGAGCTGGCGTGGTCGGGCGAGAACCCGCCCGTGGGCCGGTACGCCGATGCGGTGACCCGGAGCCTGCTCACCCTGCGGACCCTGACCCACGAGGACACCGGCGGCATCGTCGCCGCTCCGACGACCTCGCTGCCCGAGCAGATCGGCGGACCGCGCAACTGGGACTACCGCTACTCCTGGCTGCGCGATGCCGCGCTGACGATCGAGGCGATGATCGGCGACGCCGGGAGCGCCTCGCCCGAGCGAGCCCGACCGTGGCGCGACTGGTTGCTCCGGGCGATCGCCGGCGACCCGGAGGACATGCAGGTGATGTACACCGTCGACGGTGGCCGCCACCTGGAGGAGATCGAGCTCGATCACCTCGCCGGCTACGAGGGCTCCCGCCCGGTCCGGATCGGGAACGGCGCCGTAGCCCAGCGGCAGAGCGACGTCGTGGGCGAGGTGATCTCGGCCCTCGCCGCCGCGCGCGCGCTGGGACTGGACGAGACCCCCGACAGCTGGAGCCTGCAGCGTTCGCTGGCCTCGGAGCTGGCCCGGACTTGGCGGCTCCCCGACCACGGCATCTGGGAGATCCGTGGCCCGCAGCGGCACTTCACGCACAGCCGGGTGATGGCCTGGGTCGCCTTCGACCGGATGGTCCGCGGCGTCGAGGAGCACGACTTCGACGGCCCGGTCGACGAGTGGCGCACGCTGCGGGACCGGATCCGGGAAAGCATCCTCGAGCGTGGCTACGACCCGGAGCGGAACACCTTCACCCAGCACGACGCGACCAGCGAGGTCGACGCGTCGTTGCTGCTGCTGCCGATCGTGGGGTTCGTGGACGGCAACGATCCACGGATGCTCGGCACCATCGCTGCGGTCGAGGAGGACCTGCTCCGCGACGGCCTGGTGATGCGCTACCGGACGAGGACCGGCGTGGACGGGATCGGCGGTGACGAGAGCCCGTTCCTGGCGTGCTCGTTCTGGCTCGTCTCGGCGTACGCGCTCGCCGGACGGCACGACGACGCCGTCAGCCTGATGGACCGGTTGGTCGGCCTCGCCAACGATGTCGGGCTGCTCAGCGAGGAGTACGACGTGGGTGCCGGACGGATGGTGGGCAACTTCCCGCAGGCGTTCACCCACCTGGCGCTGGTCCAGGCGGCCCGGACGCTCGAGCGCTGCAGCGCCCAGCACTGAAATCTGCACTGGTCCAGTCCCGCGGGCGATCGGTCCATACCACCTGGAACCGGAATCGTGACTCCTGAATGCTCCCGTTCCACAATGGACCCGGATGAACTGGTACAAACCGAGCAAGGAAGCAGGTCGCGAAGGTGGACACCGAGAACGAGCGGTTCGGCAGTGCGCCACCCGAGGAGATCCAGCGCTTCGAGACGCCGGCCTGGCTGGTGCCCCAGCAACGGGACCGGCGCGTGCCACGTCCTACCTCCGTCCCCTCGGCACGGATCCCGCAGCAGGCCGATCCTGTCCACGAGTCCGTGCCCCAGCTCTCAGAGGCGACCGTCAGCGCTCCGGTTCCGGCGGCCGCTCCGATCCCGGAGCCGACCCGTACGCCGGGTGACCCGCGGGGAGTCCGCAGCACCCAGCGCGTGGCGACGCTCGCCTTCGCCCTTGCCGTCCTCGGCGTAGCCGTCGGTCTCGTCCAGACGCTGCAAGCGCGGACGCCCGGTTCCGCCGCTCTCCTCCTCGGCTCGGCGATCATCGCCGTGGTGGCGCGCAGCGTCCTGGTGACCGCTGCCTCAGAGCTCGTCCGTCAGCGACGCGCCGCAGCAGCACGGGAGCGACGCGCCCAGAGGGCCCGTCCCAGCTTCTGAGCGGGGACGTCAGGCCTTGGCCGGGACGTCGGCCGAGCGACGGTGCCGCATCACGTCGCGGGCGAACTCGGCCCCGGACGTCATGGTGAGCACGACGGCGACCGCCATCAGCGCGATCGCGAGCCACCAGACCACGTCACCGGGCAGGTCCCAGAACCCCGTGAGGTAGTGGAACGGGGCGACCAGACCGCCCAGCGCGAGCGCTTGGGCCATCGTCTTGACCTTGCCACTCTGGTTGGCCGGCATCACGACCTGCTTCGCGATCGACAGCCGTGCGAACGTGACCGCCCACTCGCGGATCAGCACCGGCACCGCGATCCACCACATCGCCGGGTAGATGATCGCCAGCCCGACGAACGCCATCCCGGTGATCGCCTTGTCCGCGATCGGGTCGGCGATCTTGCCGAAGTTGGTGACCAGGTTGTGCTTGCGGGCGATGTCCCCGTCGATCTTGTCGGTGATCATCGCGACCACGAACAGGGCGTAGGCGACCCAGCGCCACCCGTCGCTACTGCCACCGTCGTGGAGCAGGGCCCAGCCGAAGAACGGCACCATCACGATCCGCAACGTCGTCAGCGCGTTCGGAACGTTCCAGTTGCTCGGTACGTCGGTCATCGGGTCCTTCCGCGTCACACGCCTCGGGCGACCAGATCGACGCCCTCGGTGCCGACCACGGTCGCCTCGATCATGTCACCCACCCGGACACCCCCAGGCAACCCGGTCAGGAACGTGGACCCGTCGACCTCGGGACCCTGGCACGCAGCCCGACCCTCGATCACCGTCTCACCGCTGTCCTCGTCCTCGTCGACCGACTCGACCAGGACGATCACGGTCTCCCCGACCCGCTCCTCGGCACGCTGAGCGGTGAGCTCGTCGGTGAGCGCGCGCAGGTGCTCGAGGCGCTCCTCGATGGCGTCCGCGTCGAGCTTGCCGTCGTACGACTCGGCCTCGGTGCCGTCCTCGTCGGAGTAGCCGAAGACACCGATCGCGTCGAGCCGGGCATCGGTGACGAAGTCGCACAGCGTCGCGAAGTCGTCCTCGGTCTCCCCGGGGAACCCGACGATGAAGTTCGAGCGCACACCTGCCTCCGGCGCGTGCCGACGGACCTCGGCGAGGAGGTTCCCGAAGGACTCCGGATCACCGAAACGCCGCATCGAGCGCAGGATCGTCGGCGATGCGTGCTGGAAGGACAGGTCGAAGTACGCCGCGACGCCCGTCGTGCTCGCGATGGCGGCGACCAGACCGGGGCGGGTCTCAGCGGGCTGCAGGTAGGACACCCGGACCCGCTCGATGCCCTCGACCTCGGCCAGCGTCGGCAGCATCGTCTCGAGCAGCCGGATGTCGCCGAGGTCCTTGCCGTACGACGTGGAGTTCTCCGAGACCAGGAACAGCTCCTTGACGCCCTGCTCACCGAGCCAGCGCGCCTCGGCCAGGACATCGGCCGGACGCCGCGATACGAACGAGCCCCGGAAGCTCGGGATCGCGCAGAAGGCGCAGCGACGGTCGCACCCGGACGCGAGCTTGAGCGGCGCCATCGGCCCGCCGTCGAGACGCCGCCGGACCGCCCGGGGACCGGTCGCCGGCGCCCCGGTCCCGATGTCGGTCGTCGTCGCCACCTCGAAGCTGTGCCCGGGGACGACGACCTCGACGTCGACCCGCTGGGTCGGCGAGATCGGCAGCAGCTTGCGCCGGTCCGACGGGGTGTGCGCATGCTGCTTGTCGCCGGCGAGGATCGAGCGCAGCCGGTCGGCGATGTCCGGGTAGGCGTCGAACCCGAGGACCGCGTCCGCCTCCGGGAGCGACCCGGCGAGCTCGTCGCCGTACCGCTCGGCGAGGCACCCGACGGCGACCACGGAGCGGGTGACGCTGCCCTCCTCCTTGAGGTCGGAGGCAGCGAGCAGGGTGTCGACCGAGTCCTTCTTGGCCGCCTCGACGAAACCGCAGGTGTTGACCACCACGGTCTCGGCGTCAGCCGGGTCGTCGACCAGCAGGAAGCCACCGGCCTCGAGCTGACCGGCGAGCTCCTCGGAGTCGACCTCGTTGCGGGCGCAGCCCAGGGTGATCAGGGCGACGGTGTGAACAGCGGCGGAGGGTGCAGTCATGACCGGTCGAGTATGACGGGCGGGACGCCGCTACGGCGAACCGAGCTGATCAGCCGAAGGACTTGCTGGCGTGCTTCCCCGCTGCGCCGATGGTGCCGAGCGGCTTTCCCCTGACCGCCACGAAGACCGCGCCGGCGTTGTCGGCCGAGACCTTGAACGGGGCCAGCCCGAAGATCCGGCGGTGCGAGCCCAGGGGGAGGTTGCCCGACCAGAGGATCTCGTCGGTCCGGTCCCGGACCACGACGTGCGTCCCCGCATAGGCAGCGGTCACGGTCATCGACGTGGTCTTCATCCGCGGCGAGGTGATCGGCTGGTGGTTGGCCGACAGCCCTGCGGACTGGTTGGTCGGGTCCGGTGCTGCTGCGAGGTGCTCCGGAGCGCCGGCGAACATCCTGGCGAGGCCCCAGACCATGGCGAGACAGAGCACGGACCCGATCAGCAGGCTCCAGCGCGGCCCACCGAGGGTGGCCCGCATGCCGCCGGACAAGCCCGTGGACAGCTCCGCCTCGAACACCCGGCGGGCGTTGATCGGCGCCTGCGAGTAGTTCTCGTCGTACGTCTTCATCAGCGGGTCGAGGGTGAGTCCGAGGACCCGGGCGATCGCGGCCAGGTGGCCGCGCGCGTAGAAGTCGCCACCGCACGGCCCGAAGTCGTCGACCTCGATCGCCTCGAGCACGTGCGGGCGGATCCGGGTGCGCTGGCTGAGCTCGTCGATGGTCATGTCGAGCATCTCGCGGGCGTGCACGATCTTGGGCCCGATCACGGGCTCAGCGCCCGGTCGACGGGCGGGCACGTCCTCGGCGACGAACTCGACCGGGATCGCGGCCCACGACGGCGCGCTGCTGCGGTCTGCCGCAGGTTCCGGTTCCGAGCCCTGCTCCGAGCCGGAGTCGATCTGCTCGTCCTGGAGGACCTCCTCCGCCGGCTCCTGGGTCACCGGCGGGTCCAGGCGGACCTCGACCCGGATCGGCTGGCTCAGGTCGCGCAGCGGCGAGACCGGCGCGGGCAGCGTCGGTGCGGTGTCGACGTACTCGATCTCGAGCGGTTCGATCGTGACCGGGGCGAGGATGTCGACGGGCCCGATGGCGTCGAAGACCGGGGTGTCCATCTCCTCGGCCGCAGGCGCCTCGGCGGCGACGTGCCAGCCGCTCCAGTCACGTCCGCTGTCGAGCTCGTCGATCTCATCGGTCGCGGGCACCACGTGCTCGTCGTCAGCGCGCTCGAGCTCGTGACCCAGGGGCGGCTCGACCTCGTCGAGCCGGGCCGGCTGCTGGCCGCTCAGCCGCACGATCTCGGTACGGCCGTCCGCAAGTGCGACCAGGTCGGCAGCCAGGTCAGGAGTGTCGGTCAGGGTGCTGATCCCCAGCGGGATGCTCAGGGCCGCGCCGTACCAGCGCAGGTTCCAGGCGACGTGCGCCTCCCCGAGCAGGTCGAGGTTGTCCACGCTCGCCTCCGGGTCACGAGGCACCACGACCAACCGGCTCTCCCGCAGCGGCGAGTCGGCACGTTCGACCAGGACCTGCCGGATCGATCCCCAGGGGAGCCCGTGCCAGGTCAGGCCCAGCCGGAACCGGATCCCGTGGTCGTCGGCGACCAGGACCGGTGTCCGTGCCCAGACCAGGGCAGGCAGGTGCACCGCGGCCAGCGCTAGCAGCAGCAGCCCGGCCAGCACGTCGAACGCCGACGAGCCCCGGGCCAGGTAGGCGATGCCGAGCAGCAGCGCCAACCCGCCGACGAACCCGCTGAGCAGCACGTTGCGCCTTACGGCGACCGACTCGTCGATCTCCTCGACGAGCTCTCCGGCGAAGACGTCCTCGTGGACCCTGGTGCTCACAGCTCCCCCTGCAGGGTCATGATGACCGCGTCCAGGTCATCAGGCTTGATCAACACGTCCCGCGCCTTCGAACCTTCGCTGGGACCGACCACTCCGCGGCTCTCCATGATGTCCATCAGCCGCCCGGCCTTGGCGAAACCGACCCGCAGCTTGCGCTGCAGCATCGAGGTCGATCCGAACTGGGTCGACACCACCAGCTCGACGGCCTGGATGACCAGGTCGAGGTCGTCACCGATGTCGTCCTCGAGCTCGCGCCGGGACGCGGCCGGCACGGTCACGTCCTCGCGGTAGCTGGGCTCGAGCTGGTCCTTGCACTTCTTCACGATCTGGTGGATCTCGGCCTCGGTGACCCAGCTGCCCTGGACCCGGACCGCCTTGGACGCACCCATCGGCAGGAAGAGTGCGTCGCCCTGGCCGACGAGCTTCTCGGCTCCCGGCTGGTCCAGGATGACCCGGCTGTCGGCGAGGCTGGACGTCGCGAACGCGAGTCTGGAGGGCACGTTGGCCTTGATCAGCCCCGTGACCACGTCCACCGACGGCCGCTGGGTGGCGAGCACCAGGTGGATGCCTGCCGCCCGGGCGAGCTGGGTGATCCGGACGATCGCGTCCTCGACGTCGCGCGGAGCGACCATCATCAGGTCGGCGAGCTCGTCGACGATCACCAGCAGGTACGGGTACGGCGTGAGCTGGCGCTCGCTGCCCGCCGGGACCTTCACCTTGCCCGCACGCACGGCCTTGTTGAAGTCGTCGACGTGCCGGAAACCGAAGTTGGCCAGGTCGTCGTACCGCATGTCCATCTCGCGGACGACCCACTGCAGCGCCTCGGAGGCCTTCTTCGGATTGGTGATGATCGGCGTGATCAGGTGCGGGACACCCTCGTAGGAGTTCAGCTCGACCCGCTTGGGGTCGACCATGATCATCCGCACCTCGTCCGGGGTGGAGCGCATCAGGATCGAGCAGATCATCGAGTTGATGAAGCTGGACTTGCCCGAGCCGGTCGCGCCGGCGACGAGAAGGTGCGGCATCTTCGCCAGGTTGGCGACGACGAAGCCGCCCTCGACGTCCTTGCCGAGGCCGGCGATCATCGGGTGGTGGTCGCTGCGCGCCGTGGTGGACCGCAGCACGTCGCCGAGGGACACGATCTCCTTGTCGGTGTTCGGGATCTCGATCCCGACCGCCGACTTGCCCGGGATCGGCGAGAGGATCCGGACGTCGGCCGAGGCCACCGCGTAGGCGATGTTCTTGGCGATGTTGGTGATCTTCTCGACCTTGACCGCGGGGCCGAGCTCCACGACGTAGCGGGTGACCGTCGGGCCCCGGGTGTAGCCGGTGACCCGCGCATCGATGTCGAACTCGTCGAAGACCTGCATCAACCGCTCGACGACGGCATCGGAGGCAGGGGTGCGCGGCTTGTGGGCGCTACCCGGCTTGAGGATGTCGCTCTCGGGCAGCGTGTAGGTGATGTCGCCGGACAGGCTGAGCTGCTCGACCCGTGCCGGCAGCGGGGTGTGCGGCGGAGCCTCGAGCTCGACCTTCTCCTCCGCGACCGCGACGGCCGCCAGAGCAGCGGCGTCGAACGCGTCGGTGTCGGTGTTCCTGCCACGACGGCCGCGCTTGGCGATCTCCCTGTCCTCGAGGACCGGCGAGTCGTAGGGCGCGTCGCCCATGTCCGGGTCGATCAGGTCGTCCGGAAGGCCGCGGCGACGACGCTTGTCGGGTTCGACGACCTCCTCGACCGGCTCGAGCTCGCGCCCGAGCATCCGGTCGCGGAAGGCGCGCAGCTTGACCGGGATCTGGTAGACCGGCGTGGCGGTGACGACCAGGACGCCGAAGACTGCCAGCAGGACCAGCAGCGGAACCACGACAGCGGTGCTGTGCAGCAGGTCGGTGAGCAGCTTGGCAACGACGAAACCGAGCGCGCCGCCGGCGTTCTGCAGGTCGGTGGTGTCGCCGCGGACCGGCTTCGGCGAGCCGTTGGCGATGTGGATGACGCCGAGGATCCCGAAGAGCAGGGCTCCCCAGCCGACCAGCTGACGACCGGCGGGACCGTTGGCGTCCGGGTCGCGCATGTTCCGCCAGGCCACGTAGACCAGCATCAGCGGCACGAAGTACGCCAGCAGGCCGACCGAGCCGGCTACCGCCGCACGGGTGCCGTCGAAGACCGAGCCGGGGAGCTGCCACCACACGGCCGCTGCGACCACCACCGCGAGCGCGACGATGAACAGGCTCGCGCCGTCACGACGGTGCTCGGGTTCCAGGTCGCGGGCGCCGCGGCCGATCCGGCGCGCGCCGGCGCCGACTCCCCCGGCAACCCCCAGCCAGACGGCGGAGACACCGTGTCCGAGCGCACCGAAGGAACGCGAAACGGGACCAGGGCCGTTGCGGACTGCGCGCGGTGCCGGTCGCTTCTTCGAAGCAGTCGACTTCCGTGCAGCAGGCTTGCGCTTGCCCTGGCTACCGGACGGCCGGGGTCGCGGAGTCGAAGCACCCTTCTTAGCGGTGCTCCTGCTACGCGACGCCGGCGGGGAAGACGTACGGGTCGCCATGGTCCGCAATGTACTCCGAAAACCTCAGGCGCCCCATGTGTCACACGCCGTGTTGCGCGTAACTCCTGTAACGGGGTTTCGCCCGCTTTCAGCCGGTCTGCGCAGCCGCAGCGACCTCGCCGAGTCGACGAAGGTCCTCCACCAGGGCCGATTGCCGGTCCTGATGGCCCGGAAGCGCCAGCAGCACGAGCCGTTTCATCCACCGCGGCATCGCCTCGATCCGATACGTCTCCACGATCCGGGTGCCTGCACCCTCGGGCATCAGCCGGAACGTCCACCGGGTGCTGTCCCCGTAGATCCCACCGTCGGTCCGGAACGCGAAGACCTCGTTCTCGACGACCTCGATCACCGTGCACGGACGCGACCAGCGCACCCAGCCGACCCGGTTCGCTCCGCGGAACACCGAGCCGACCGCGACC
Organism: Marmoricola sp.; assembly: GCA_025965315.1. Lineage (GTDB taxonomy): Bacteria > Actinomycetota > Actinomycetes > Propionibacteriales > Nocardioidaceae > Marmoricola. Next base: position 9,141 of record JAOPXD010000089.1, on the reverse strand, counting down.
CGGTCCCCCGAGGTCCAGCGAGCACGGCGCGCCTCGTGGCTCCACTCCCCCACCCGGGTCACGTCGGTCAGAACGGCCCAGATCGCGTCCGCCGTGACCGGCACGATCATCTCGGCCAGCCCGTCCATCGGCAGATCGGTGGTCTTCACGCGTCCCATCCAAGCGCATTCCGGTGCATCCGCGGAGCGGCGCCGGCTCCGTCAGCGACGCTCGAGCAGACCCCGGACGTAGGAGGCCTGGCCGAGGTGCTGGGTGATGTCGTTGACCACACTCATCAGCCGGACCCCGAGCGTGACCGGCGGATCCCAGGCCTCGTCGACGACGCGGTCCAGGTCTGCGGCACGAAGGGTGCCGACGTAATCGGTGACGAGCTCCGCGGTGTCGCGGTGGTAGCCGGACAGCAGGTCGGCGGGGACCAGGACCTTGGCGACGTCCTCGGACGTCTGACCGTAGCCGTGCGCCGCGGGCTCGAAGGGCAGCCCGAAGCGCTCGTACCAGCCTGCCGAGGTCCAGACCTGCTCGACCTCGGCGACACCGGCGACGTGGTCGTCAGCGACCCGGGTCAGGTGCCAGACCAACCAGGCGATCGAGTTCGCCTCCGGGTCGGGGCGCCACGCCAGGTCGTCCTCGCTCAGGCCCTCGAGGACCTCGGGGACTCCGTCACGGACGCGTCCGATCGCATCAGCCAGCAGATCATCGATCTTCATGCCCCCACTGTCCCCCACCGGTGGTGAGCCGAATCGTCCGCGGCCCGGGCAAGCTCTCCTAGGAGCGCTTCGCGAGCGCGGCCAGCGCGTCGCGCAGCGCGCGACGGTCCGCAGCGGTCGACTGGCCGACGAACGCGACCAGTGCAGCCTTGCGGTCGTCAGGGGCGAACTCGACCAGCGCGGCACGCATGACCTCAGCCGTCATCGCACCGCGGTCCCTGGTCGGCCGGTAGCGGTACGCGCGACCTTCCCGCTGCTGCTCGACCAGCTCCTTGCGGGTCATCCGGTCGAGGACCGTCATCACCGTCGTGTAGGCGATCTCCCGGGTCTCGGAGAGTGCCTCGTGCACGTCGCGCACCGTGTACCAGGAACCGCCCGCAGCCCACAGCGTCTCCATCACGGCACGCTCGAGCTCTCCGAGCTTCGATCCTCGCGGCATGGACGAATACTACCTCGCGTAGTAGCCGCACCAGGTCCTGGAACGGACAGGACCAAAGGTCCCGAGCACGGGACCTTGGCCCCTCCCGGCCCTGGTACTACACGCCGTAGTTTCTACTACGTAACGTAGGACTTCTCGACATCGGAGCTGTGCATGGACGTCACCGACATCGCGCGCTGGCAGTTCGGGATCATCACCGTCTACCACTTCCTGTTCGTCCCGATCACGATCGGCCTGAGCGGGATCGTCGCGGTCTTCCAGACCACCTGGGTACGAACCGGCAAGCAGGAGTACCTCCGGCTGACGAAGTTCTTCGGCAAGCTGTTCCTGATCAACTTCGCGATCGGCGTGGTCACCGGGATCGTCCAGGAGTTCCAGTTCGGGATGAACTGGTCGGACTACTCCCGCTTCGTCGGCGACGTCTTCGGGGCACCGCTGGCGATCGAGGGTCTCCTCGCCTTCTTCCTCGAGTCCACCTTCCTCGGGCTCTGGATCTTCGGCTGGGGCAAGCTCCCGAAGAAGGTCCACGTCGCCACGATCTGGGCCGTGCACCTCGGCACCCTGTTCTCCTCGTTCTTCATCCTCGCGGCCAACTCCTGGATGCAGCACCCTGTCGGCTACCGGTACAACCCGACGACCGGCCGCGCCGAGCTGACCGACTTCTGGGCGGTGATGTTCAACAAGGTGCAACTGGTGACGTTCCCGCACGTCGTCCTAGCGGCGTACATGACCGGCGGCGCTTTCGTCCTCGGCGTCGCTGGGTACCTGCACCTGAAGAACCGGAACTCGGCCGACGACAGCGCGCTCTACCTGAAGGCGGTTCGGATCGGTGCCGCGATCACCCTGGCGGCCGGTCTCGGCGTCGCGATCTCCGGTGACTTCCAGGGCAAGGTGATGACCCAGGTCCAGCCGATGAAGATGGCCGCGGCCGAGGCGCTCTACAACACCGAGAAGCCTGCGTCGTTCTCGATCTTCACCTGGGGCACCCCGGACGGCAAGACCGAGAAGTTCGCGATCAAGGTGCCCAAGCTGCTCTCGTTCCTGGCCACCGGCTCGGTCAACGGCCGGGTCGAAGGAATCAACCAGCTCCGCGCCGAGTACACCGCGAAGTACGGCCAGGACCCCGGCACCAAGTACTACAGCCCCGACGGCTACGTGCCGATCATCCCGGTCACGTACTGGTCCTTCCGGTTCATGATCGGTCTCGGAGTCTTCGCGGCAACAGGGGCGGCCCTGATCCTGCTGGTCACCAGGAACGGCGGGCGCCCGAACGGGCGCTGGTGGCCACGGCTCGCCGTGCTGCTGCCGATCGCGGTCGTGCTGGCCAGCTCGTGGGGCTGGCTGTTCACCGAGATGGGCCGGCAACCCTGGGCGGTCTTCGGCTTGATGACCACGGCGCACGCGGTGTCCCCCAGCGTGTCGGCGACGGAGGCGTGGATCTCGGTGATCTCGCTGACAACGTTGTACGCGGTCCTCGCCGTCATCGAGTTCGGGCTGATGTGGCGCTACATCAAGGCAGGCGCCCCGGCGTACGAAGAGCCCGCGGACCCGCACGACGCGACCGACGACACCCCGCTCGCATTCGCGTACTGAGGAGAGGAACTCATGGAACTCACGACTGTCTGGTTCGCCCTCATCGCCGTCCTGTGGATCGGCTACTTCACGCTCGAGGGATTCGACTTCGGCGTCGGCATGCTGGTGCCGGTCCTCGCCAGGAACGACGTCGAACGTCGGGTGATGTACAACTCGGTCGGCCCGCTCTGGGACGGGAACGAGGTCTGGCTGCTCGTCGCCGGCGGTGCCACGTTCGCCGCGTTCCCCGAGTGGTATGCCACCTTGTTCAGCGGCTTCTACCTCCCGCTGCTGCTGATCCTGCTGGCACTGATCGTGAGGAACCTGGCATTCGAGTACCGCGCCAAGAACGAGAGCCCGGGGTGGCAGCGCGGCTGGGACCGTTGCCTGGTGATCGGCTCGTTCGTCCCGGCGCTGCTGTGGGGGGTGGCGTTCGCGAACATCACCGCGGGCGTCCCGATCGACGCGCACAAGGAATTCACCGGCACCCTGTTCACGCTGCTCAACCCGTTCGGGTTGCTGGGCGGGCTCGTGACCGTCCTGCTGTTCGCCACCCATGGCGCGATGTTCATCGCGCTGAAGACCGACGGAGACATCCGGCACCGTGCCGGGGCACTGGCCCTTCGCCTCGGCCTCGCCGCTGCCGTCGCAGCGGTGGCGTTCATGGTCTGGGCCCAGGCGCGGACCGGAACCGCGAGCTCGGCGGTCGCCTTCGTCCTGGCGGCCCTCGCCCTGGTCAGCGCTCTCGCCGCAGCCTGGAAGGGGCGCGAGGGCTGGGCCTTCGCGGGCACCTTCTCCACGATCGGGCTCGCGGTTGCCGGCCTGTTCCTGGCGCTGTTCCCCGATGTGATGCCCTCGAGCACCGCGACCGCCTTCTCGCTGACCACGACGAACGCTGCGGCGACCAGCTACACCCTCACCGTGATGACCTGGGTGGCCGTGATCTTCACCCCGATCGTGCTGGTGTACCAGGGCTGGAGCTACTGGGTGTTCCGCAAGCGGATCGCCAGCCACCACATCCCCATCCTCACGGCACCGGTGGCGCCGCCTGTGCCCGTGACCGGGAAATGATCCGATGAGGCCCTTCGACCCGCGGCTGCGCAGCCATCTCGCACCTGCGCGCCGGCCCCTGACCGGGGTGGTCGTCAGCGGTGTACTCGGCGGTGTCCTGCTCATCGCGCAGGCCTTCGCCGTCGCTGCCCTCGTCGTCGGCATCGTCACCCGCGAGGACACCTGGCACCGTGCGGCCTGGTGGCTTCTCGGGATCACCTGCGCGCGAGCGGCGGCCAGTGCGTACGCCGACCTGGCCGCCGCTCGCGCCGCCGGGATCATCACCACCCGGCTACGCAGCCGCGTGCTCCGCGCCGCGCTCGACCTGGACGCGACCGCGCTCTCGAGGCACCGCAGCGGCGAGCTCGCGCTGCTCGGAACGCGCGGCGTGGCGGCAGTCGATCCCTATGTCACGCGCTACCTGCCGTCGCTCGTGGTCGCCACCGTTCTGCCACCGCTCACCCTGGCGGTGATCGTGGTCCTGGATCCGTGGGCGGGTCTGATCGTGGCACTGACGCTCCCGCTGGTTCCGGTGTTCGCGATCCTGATCGGCCTCACGACCCGTGACCGGGCCGAGGCCCAGTACCGGACGCTGTCGGTCCTGGCGGGCCACTTCCTCGACGTCGTACGGGGCCTGCCGACACTCGTCACCTTCAACCGGGGCGAGTTCCAGTCCGGCCGGATTCGTGAGGTCACCGACCGGTACCGCAGGGCGACCTTGCAGACGCTGCGGCTGGCGTTCGCCTCGAGCGCTGCGCTCGAGCTGGTCGGCACCCTCTCGGTGGCGCTGGTTGCTGTGAGCGTCGGTCTGAGGCTTGCATCCGGCGACCTCGGCTTCCACACCGCGCTGGTCGTTCTCCTGCTCGCTCCCGAGGCCTACTGGCCGCTACGCCGGGTAGGAGCCGAGTTCCACGCGGCAGCCGAAGGCACGGCTACCTTCGGCGCCATCGACGACCTGCTCACGGCATCCACCCCCGTTGCGGCGACGATCCAGCCCGAGGACCAGGTGGACCCGGTGCCGATCCGGATCACCGATCTCGTCGTCCGGTACCCGGGGCGCACCACCGCGGCACTCGTGCTCGCCGACGCTGAGATCCCGGCGACCGGGATCACCGCGATCGTAGGTCGCTCCGGATCGGGCAAGTCGACGCTGGTGCAGACCCTCCTGGGCGAGATCGTTCCGGATTCCGGCACCGTCACCCTCGCCGGTCAGCCGATCCTCGTGGCGTCGTGGCGCCACCGCGTCGCACACGTGGGCCAGACGCCGTGGCTCACGTCCGGGAGCATCCGGGCGAACCTGCTCACCGGTCGCGCGGACGCACCCGAACGCAGCCTCTGGCACGCCTTGCGGGCCGTCGCTCTTGACCGCGACGTGCGGGGTCTGGCGGACGGCATCGACACCTGCCTCGCCGAGGACGGCGCCGGGCTGTCGGCCGGGCAACGGGCGCGGCTCGCCCTAGCCCGGGTGCTGGTCGCGGATCGCCCGTACGTCGTCCTGGACGAACCGACGGCTCACCTCGACGCGGCGACGGAAGCCGTCATGCTCGGCGTGCTCACCCGGCTGGCTCAGCACGCGACCGTGATCGTGGTCGCCCACAGCCAGGCAGTCGTCCGTATCGCAGACCGCGTGATCACCCTGGCCGACCGCCCGGCAGCCGTACCGGTCGCGAGACCGGCGTTCGCGCTGAGTGACGTTGGGCGCCCGTCGCGCGACGTCCCGGACGAGGTAGCGACCCCGACAGACCTGGACCACGAGTCTCCGCGCGCCCGACGGCGGCTGCTGCTCGGCACCGTGCTGGGAACCCTGGCCGCCGGGTCGGGCGTGGCGCTGACCGCTACCGCCGGCTGGCTGATCGCGCGCTCCGCGGAGCACCCGCCGGTCCTGGTGCTGATGGTCGCCATCATCGGCGTACGCACCTTCGGCCTGTCCAGACCCGCCCTCAGGTACGCCGAGCGACTGGTCTCCCACGACGGTGCCCTGCGGATGGTGGCCGACACCAGGGCGAAGGTGTTCGACCTCCTGGTACCGCTCTCCCCGGCGCGCCTCGGACGGCGCCGCGGAGATCTGCTGACCTCGGTGGTCGATGATGTGGATGCGCAGCTCGACAGAATCCTCCGCGTCCGGCAGCCGATCTTGTCCTGGCTCGGCGTCTCAGCGATCACGAGCGGATTCGCCTGGTGGCTCGACCCGGCAGCGGCCGCCCCGGTCGCGGTCCTGGCCTTCGCAGGCGGCGCGCTCGCCCTCGGAGCCGCCTGGTCAGGCGTTCGACGCAGCGAAGCAGCCATCGTCCGGCTCCGGGCCTCTGCGTCCGAGGAGCTCGTCGTCAGCCTGCAGTCCGCACGGCAGCTGGTGCTGTGGCAAGCAGATGAAGCCGCCGTGAAGCGCCTCGACGCTGTCGGCAGAGAGCTTGCAGCTGCTGGCAGCGCAACTGCCCGGGCTGTCGCACTCGCGCGGATCCTCCTGGTCACGTTCGCCGGTCTCGCCGTGATCGCCACCGGGCTGCTGGTGACGCCCGGACTGAGCTCGGGCTCGGTGTCCGGGCCGATGGCTGCGCTCCTGCTCCTGCTACCGCTGGCGCTCGGCGAAGTGCTGGCGGCGCTACCGGACGCCGGCGCGGCAGCGGTCCGCACCGAGGCGGCGCGGGGGCGCCTGGCCGCGTTGGCGGCGACGCGCCCGGCAGTCAGCGAGCCCGCCGCACCGGTCAGCGCGCCTGAGGGCGGACCGATCGAGCTGTGCGACCTGTCGGTCGGATGGACCGCCGAGCCTGTACTGGTCGACCTCGATGCCGTGATCGCGCCAGGCGCGGCCATCGGAGTCGTCGGTGCTTCCGGGTGCGGAAAATCCACGCTGGCGGCGCTGCTGGTCCGGCAGCTGGCGCCGTGCTCGGGGAGCTACGTCCTCGGCGGGCACGACACGGCGTCGCTCGGCTCGCACGAGGTCCGTCGTCACGTCGGTCTGGTTGATGACGACCCGTACGTGTTCGCGTCGACCTTGCGCGAGAACCTGCGTCTGGCAGCCCCCGGCTCCGACGACGAGGACCTGGTCCGGGTCCTGACCGGCGCTGGCCTTGCGCCGTGGTTCGCTCGCCAGCCTGCAGGTCTGGACACCGACCTCGGCGACGGAGCAGCTGGCATGTCCGGCGGCGAACGGGCCCGGCTGGGTATCGCGCGCGCACTGCTGCACGACGCCCCGATCCTGGTGCTGGACGAGCCGACGGCTCACCTGGACGCGGACACCGCCCAGGCGGTCAGCGCGACCGTGCTGGACGCGCGGGCCGGAAGAACCCTGGTCTGGATCACCCACGACCGGATCGGCCTGGAAGCGATGGACGAGGTCTGGGACCTCACAGCTCGAGGAACGTCTCCTCGTTCTCCCGGATCTCTGCTTCGAGAGCCTGGTTGAAGTCGTCGGTGACGCGCTTCTCCGTAGCCGGCTTCGGCGCGATCGAGGACCAGGCGCGATCGATCGCCGCCGAGACGTCGATCAGGCGGGCAGCCTCGATGTGCGGCTTGCTCGTCTCCCGGGCGACGTACTTGGCCACGAAGCGGCGCAGCTCGCCCTCGATGTTCACCACCCGCTGCATGATCGACGCGGCGATCCCCTCGGCCTGGACCTTGACCTCGACGTCCGAGCTCCGCGGCGGCTCGATGCTGATGAAGATCCGGACCCCGTCCAGCGCTCGGGCGGTCAGGATCAGCGGTACCAGCAGCTCGGCGTGGAAGACGTGGGTGTCGACCTGGAGGTCGACCTCGAAGGTCAGTGTGACGGGGAGCTCGACCCGGTAGCTGATCTCCGGGCCGGTCAGCCGGACGGCGCTGGCCTCGCCGATCTCGCCGTACGCCCGCACCTTGGCGATCTTGCCGGGACCCACGCCGATCGGGCCGAAGTCGATCGGCTGGCCGGCGATGTTGTTGACCGCTCCGAGGATCCGGTCGGCACTGACGGCCGCGTCGAAGAAGTCCAGGCCCCATTGCTGGTAGCTGACGAACTCGTCGTCGTTCACCGGCACGCTCAGGCCTCCAGGACCACGGGAATGATCATCGGGCGGCGGCGGTGGGTGTTGCTGACCCACCGGCCGACGACGCGACGGATCGTCTGCTGCAGCTGGTAGGCATCGTCGACACCTTCGGAGATCGACTTCTCGATGGCGTCGATGATCGGGCCCTTGACGGTCTCGAACGTCGCGTCGTCCTCCGCGAACCCGCGGGCGTGGATCTCCGGACCGCTGAGAACCTTGCCGGTCTGCGAGTCCATCACCACGATCACCGAGATGAAGCCCTCCTCGCCGAGGATGCGCCGGTCCTTCAGGTCGCTCTCGGTGATGTCACCGATCGAGCTGCCGTCGACGAACACGTAGCCGCAGTCCACCTTGCCGGTGATCTGCGCGACGCCGTCGATCAGGTCGACGACGAAACCGTCCTCGGCCACCACGACCCGCTCGGCGGGGACACCCGTCAGGCGGGCCAGCGCCGCGTTGGCGTGCAGGTGCCGGATCTCGCCGTGCACCGGCATCACGTTGCGCGGCTGCACGATGTTGTAGCAGTAGAGCAGCTCACCCGCACTGGCGTGACCCGAGACGTGCACCAGCGCGTTGCCCTTGTGGACCACGTTCGCGCCGAGCCGGGTCAGGCCGTTGATGACCCGGTAGACCGAGTTCTCGTTGCCGGGGATCAGCGAGCTCGCCAGGACGACGGTGTCTCCCGGCTCGATCTGCACGAAGCTGTGGTTGCGCTGCGCGATCCGGCTCAGCGCCGACATCGGTTCGCCCTGCGATCCGGTCGAGATCATCACGACCTTGTTGGCCGGCATGTCGGCGAGCTCCTTGGCATCGACCAGCAGGCCCGGCGGAACCGTCAGGTAACCCAGGTCGCGCGCGATCGCCATGTTGCGCACCATCGAGCGGCCGACGTACGCGACCTTGCGCTTGTGCCGGTGGGCCGCGTCGAGGATCTGCTGCACCCGGTGCACGTGCGAGGCGAAGCAGGCGACGATGATCCGCTGCTTGCTGGTGTGGAAGACCCCGTCGAGCACCGGTCCGATGTTCTTCTCGGCGGTGGTGAACCCGGGGACCTCGGCGTTGGTCGAGTCGGTGAGGAACAGGTCGACGCCGGCCTCGCCCAGTCGCGCGAACGCCCGGAGGTCGGTGATCCGGCCGTCGAGCGGGAGCTGGTCCATCTTGAAGTCGCCGGTGTGCAGGACCGTCCCGGCCCCGGTCCTGATCGCGACCGCGAGGGCGTCGGGGATGGAGTGGTTCACCGCGACGAACTCGAGCTCGAACGGCCCGAAGCTGATGGTGTCGCCCTCGGAGACGATGTGCTGGACGGTGTCCCTGATCCGGTGCTCGCGGAGCTTGCCGCCGAGCAGCGCCAGGG
>JAOPXD010000025.1 GCA_025965315.1 Marmoricola sp. | reverse complement strand
ACCGTCGGGGTCGCGGAAGTAGAGCGACGTACCGCTCTCCTCGAGCACCTCGATGCCGGCGTCCCGCAGCCGGGCGTAGGCCGCGTCCCAGTTGGGCCGGTCGATGCTGATCGCGAGGTGGTGCAGGCCACCGAGGACCTCGGTGTAGGGCCCGAGGTCCAGGCCGGGGAAGTCGAAGAAGGCCAGCGCGTTGCCGTTGCCGATGTCGAAGAAGAAGTGCGTCGAGCCCGGGTAGTCGCGATTCTCCATCACCTCGGTCAGCGGGAAGTGCAAGATCCCCTGGTAGAAGGCGACCGTCTGCGCGACGTCGCTCGAGAGCAGCGCGGTGTGGTGCAGCCCGCGCGCACTCGACGGGGGGTGGTCCGGGTGCAGGTGCTCGTCGGCCAGGGCCTTGCGCTGCGCAGCGTCCATGGCCCCAACGTAACGAGGCCCGTCCCTGTGCGGGACGGGCCTTCGTCGTTCGGGCTACGCAGCGCGCAGGACCGGGGCGACCTCGACGGGGGCGTCGCCGGAGCGGTGGCTGACCGCGAGGACCAGGGAGCGGACGAACTCGCCGCCGCCGACCAGGGCCAGGCCGGTCATCACCGGGTGCATCCAGGACTCGCGGAAGTCCTGGCCGAAGGCCGTGAAGACCGAGTAGTCGAGGGCCCAGGCGAAGCCCATGGCGAGGGCGACGCTGATGGTCCGGGTGAGGGCCTTGGGGGCCTTGACGGGCAGCAGCTCGTCGATGACCTGCATGACGACAGTGAGGCCGAGTGCGAGGCCGAGGAAGACGACGAAGGCGTACATGTTCACCACTCCTGTGGCGATGTCGGCTGGACGATCTGTCCAGCTCACCTCGTTGGACTGCGCCACATCCCTTTGGTTACAGGGAATTCTTATGGCCAGGGTGTAGGCCTTGGGGTGTGCAGGTCGACCCAGCTCTTGTCCGCGCTGTCCAGCGCGGTGAGAAGGGCGCGATGGACGACCTCATCAAAGGGACGTACGGCGACGTCTACGCGCTCTCGCGACGGCTGCTCGGCGATCCCTCGGACGCGGCCGATGCCACGCAGGAGGTCTACCTGCGGGTCGTGCGCTCGGTGCTCGGGTTCCGCGGCGAGGCGGCGTTCGGCACCTGGCTGCACCGGGTCACCGTCAACGTCTGCATGACGATGCTCCGCAAGCGCGGCGACGTCCGCGCCCGCGGTCAGAGCGCCGGCGTGCTCGATGCGACCTTCGACGAGATCGCCTCCGACGAGGCCTCGCCGGAGGACCGGGTGGCCACCGCCGACCTCGCGCAGCGCACCGCGCAGGCGCTGTCACAGCTGCCCGAGGACGCCCGCGAGGTCGTGGTGCTCCGCGACGTACAGGGCTTGTCCACCAAGGAGACCGCCGAGCTCCTCGGCGTCAGCGAAGGAGCCGTGAAGGTCCGCTTGCACCGGGCCCACGCGCGACTGAGGGAGATCGTCCGATGAGCAGGGTGTGCGATGAGGTGCTGGCACAGCTCCCGTCCTACGTGGACAGGTCCCTCGACCCGTTCCGCCGCAAGCTGGTCGCGCTGCACCTGCGCCGCTGCGCTGCGTGCCAGGCGGAGTTCTCCCGTCAGCGATCGCTGCACGCCGGTCTCACGGCGCTGCAGAGCACCGAGGACGCGCCGCCGGACGGCCTGCTCGAGTCGCTGCTGCAGAACGCCGACTCCCCTCGCGGGGCGACCCCGCTCCGAGGCGCGGTCAGCGGTGCGAAGCCGGCGTACTCTGCTGCGCTGCTGCTTGCCGGCGCCGCAGCGGGCGCCGGTGCCGGCTATGCCAGCTGGATCTCGGCGAAGAACCTGCGCAAGCTGATCCGCCGCTGATCGGTCAGACGGCGGAGGCGACGAGCGGTTCGAGGACGGCGTCGGGGAAGTCGCGCTGGGTGCGGCCCAGGCGCCAGGTATCGGCGAACAGCGCGAGCCACTCCCCGTCACCGCGCTGCAGGACCTCGACGCCGGACTGCCGGTCGAGCTCGACGGCCCACTCGCGGGTGGTGCGGCGGGCCAGGGAGTAGGACAGCCGGTCGAGGTTGATCTCGGCCCCCATCTCGCCCTTCATCCGGTGCTGCGCGACCTCGAACTGCATCGGTCCGACCGCCGCCAGGACCGGCGCCTGGTCACCGCGCACGTCGCTGCGGAGCACCTGCACCGTGCCCTCCTGCTCGAGCTGCTCGATCCCGCGCCGGAACTGCTTGTAGCGCCCGGAGTCCTCTGCCCGGCAGACCATGAAGTGCTCCGGCGCGAAGCTCGGGATCTCCGGGAAGACCACCGGCTCGTCGACGTAGAGGCTGTCCCCGACCCGCAGGGCGTTGGCGTTGACCAGGCCGACGACGTCGCCCGGGTAGGCCACGTCCACCGTCTCGCGGTCCCGGCCGAACACCTGCTGGGCGTACTTGGTCGCGAACGGCTTGCCGGTGGTCGCATGGGTGACCACGCTCCCGCGCTCGAACACCCCGGAGCAGACCCGGACGTAGGCCAGCCGGTCGCGGTGGTTGGTGTCCATCCCGGCCTGGATCTTGAAGACGAACGCGCTGAAGGGTGCCTCGAGCGGGCGCGGCTCACCCTTCTGGTCCTCGCGCGGACCGGGGGCCGGCGCAAGTGCGAGCAGGACGTCGAGCAGCTGGCGTACGCCGAAGTTGAGGACGGCCGAACCGAACAGGACCGGGGTCGTGGCACCGGACAGGAACGACTCCTGGTCGTGCTGCTGGCCCATGGCCTCGAGCAGCTCGCTCTCCTCCACGGCGGTCGCCCAGGCGTCGCCCTCGTCGGCCAGCGCGCGGGCCGGACCGACCCGCTCCTCGGGGGCGAGGGTGGCCCCCCCGGCCGTCCGGGTGAACCGGATGAAGTCACCGGTGCTGCGCTCCAGCACCCCGCGGAAGTCGCCCGAGATCCCGACCGGCCAGGTGAGCGGCGTCGGCTCGAGCCCGGTGCGGTCCCGGATCTCGTCCATCAGCTGCAGCGCCTCGAGCCCGGGCCGGTCCCACTTGTTGACGACCGTGATGACCGGGATGCCGCGGTGCCGGCAGACGTCGAACAGCTTCATCGTCTGGGGCTCGAGACCCTTGGCGGCGTCGAGGAGCATCACCGCGCTGTCCACGGCGGCCAGCACCCGGTAGGTGTCCTCGGAGAAGTCGGCGTGACCGGGAGTGTCGACGAGGTTGATCACGGTCCCCTCATAGCCGAACTGCAGGGCCGCCGAACTGATGGAGATGCCGCGGGCCTTCTCCATGTCCATCCAGTCCGACACCGTGCTCTTGCGGCCGGCCTTGCCGTGGATCGCGCCGGCCTCCTGGATCACGCGCGCGTGCAGCGCGAGCGCCTCCGTGA
>JAOPXD010000014.1 GCA_025965315.1 Marmoricola sp. | reverse complement strand
GACTTCTCCCTGCGGGCCATGGCCGACATCCAGGAGTGGTTCATCGACCAGCAGGTCCGCAACTTCTACTCCGTCTCGATCTCCGGCTACCACATCGCCGAGGCCGGCGCGAACCCGATCAGCCAGCTGGCGTTCACGCTGTCGAACGGCTTCACCTACGTCGAGGCCTACCTGGCGCGGGGGATGGCGGTCGACGACTTCGCCCCGAACCTGTCGTTCTTCTTCAGCAACGGCCTCGACGCGGAGTACGCCGTGCTGGGCCGTGTCGCGCGCCGGATCTGGGCCGTGGCGATGAAGGAGAAGTACGGCGCATCGACCCGATCGCAGCAGCTCAAGTACCACGTCCAGACCTCCGGACGATCTCTGCACGCGCAGGAGATGGACTTCAACGACATCCGTACCACTTTGCAGGCGCTCACGGCGATCTACGACAACTGCAACAGCCTCCACACCAACGCCTACGACGAAGCCGTCACCACCCCGACGGCGCACTCGGTCCGCCGGGCGCTCGCGATTCAGCTCATCATCGACAAGGAGTTCGGGCTCTCCGACAACGAGAACCCGCTCCAGGGGTCGTACCTCATCGACGAGCTCACCGACCTCGTCGAGGAGGCTGTGCTCCTCGAGTTCGACCGGATCACCGAGCGCGGCGGCGTGCTCGGCGCGATGGAGACCGGCTACCAGCGCGGCCGGATCCAGGACGAGTCGATGCTCTACGAGCAGCGCAAGCACTCCGGCGACCTGCCCATCATCGGGGTCAACACCTTCCTCGACCCGGACGCGGCCGACGCTGAACACGTCACACCGGAGCTGGCCCGCGCGACCGAGGCGGAGAAGCAGTCGCAGCTGGACCGGCTGCACGCTTTCCACGACAGGCACCGCGACGAGGCGCCCGCAGCACTCGAGGCACTGCGCCAGGCGGCCACCTCGGGAGGCAACGTCTTCGAGGCGCTCATGAGCGCCGTGCGGTGCTGCTCCCTCGGGCAGATCACGGCCGCGTTCTTCGAGGTCGGCGGCCAGTACCGCCGTAACGTGTAGCCATGGGACAGCTTGCCTTCGACCCGGTCGAGGAGGCCCGCCGGCACTGGGTCGAGCACGGCTGGCCCGAGGCGGCGCCCGGCATGGCCGCGGTCACCTCGATCATGCGCGCCCAGCAGCTGCTGCTGGCCCGGATCGACGCAGAGCTGAAGCCCTTCGCGCTCACCTTCGCGCGCTACGAGGTGCTCATGCTGCTGACCTTCACCCGGACCGGGCAGCTCCCGCTCAACCAGGTCGGGCAGCGCCTGCAGGTGCACCCCACCAGCGTCACCAGCGCCATCGACCGGCTCGAGAAGCAGGGCCTCGTCGAGCGGGTGCCGCACCCGACCGACCGGCGTACGACCCTGGCCTCCCTCACCGCGGACGGCCGGGAGCTCGCCGCCCGCGCGACCAAGGTGCTCAACGCCTCCGTCTTCGCCGACCCCGGCGTACCGGCCGGAAAGCTCAACCCCCTCATCGCGACCCTGCGCTCCATGCGGCGCTCCGCCGGCGACTTCTCGTGACCGATCGCCCGGGTCTACCGGCCCCGGCGACCGACACCGCGATCAGGCACGAGAACTGGGAGGGCCGCGATCTCTCGGGCGACCGGCACCACCGGGTCGCGCTCCTCGACGTGGACTTCGACGACACCACCGGCGACGGTGCCGTCTTCGACGAGTGCACCTTCCGGGACTGCAGCTTCAGCGGGGCGACCCTCACCAACGCAGCCTTCACCAACTGCGCCTTCGTGAACTGCCGGTTCTTCGGCGTCCGTCTCACCGGCTGCAAGCTGGTGGGCAGCACTTTCAACCGCTGCTCGTTCACGGCCCTGACCGTCGAGGGCGGTGACTGGTCGTTCGTGGCCCTGCCCGGCGCGAACCTGCAGAAGTCCGAGTTCCGCGACGTCCGCATGCGCGAGTGCGACCTCACCGGCGCGCGGTTGCAGGAGTCGGTCCTGCGGTCAGTCGACCTGTCCGGTGCCTGGCTCGCGCAGGCGAACCTCAGCGAGGCGGACCTGCGCGGGTCGGACCTCGCCGCGGTGGACCCGACGAGCACGACCCTGAGAGGAGCGGTGGTGGACCTGCAGCAGGCGGTCGTCCTGGCGAGGGCGCTGGGTGTCGAGGTGCGCTCGGACGACTAGTAGCTGACACCTGCACGTCCTGGCTGTACTCTTTACCTATGACATTAGATAAGAGGGTAAGCGCCGCTGGCGAGGACGGCCCATCGCCGATCACGTTCCGGCTCGATCCGGCGTCGGGGGTCCCCACCTATCTCCAGCTCGTCCACCAGGTCGAGCATGCGCTGCGGCTGGGCTACCTGCAGCGCGGAGATCGGTTGCCCAAGGTCCGGGAGGTGGTGTCGACGTTGGCGATCAACCCCAACACCGTCTTGAAGGCTTACAAGGAGCTGGAGACCAAGGGCCTGACCTCGGGTCGCCCCGGTCAAGGAACGTTCATCGACGGCGCGGTGGCGCAGTCCACCCTGCCGGAGCTCACCGTCCTGCGGCGCTCGCTCCGGACCTGGTTCGAGCAAGCCAACGCGGCCGGCCTGGACGAGGACGGCATCGTCGCTCTGGTGACGAGCTCGTTGCGGGATTTCCTTGAGCGCCGCGAACCCGAACCGGCCCGCGGCGAGCAGTCCGCACCGCGACGACGCAAGGGAGGGGCAGCATGAACGTCATCGAGACAGCCGGCCTGGGTCGCCGATACGGCAGCACGTGGGCGCTCCGCGACTGCACCTTGAGCATCCCGGCGGGTCACCTGGTCGCGCTGGTGGGTCCGAACGGTGCGGGCAAGAGCACGCTGCTGAACCTCGTCGTCGGCCTGACGCCACCCACCGTCGGCGAGGTCACCGTCCTGGGTGGCGCCACGGCGGGATCGGTCGCCGCTCTGGACGCCATCGCGTTCGTCGCGCAGGACATGCCCCTGTACCGGCACCTGTCAGTCGCCGACATGCTGCACCTGACCGGCAACCTCAACCTGCGTTTCGACGCCGCGTATGCCCGCCGCCGCCTGGCCGAACTCGGCATCGGCAACAAGCAGAAGGCCGGCAAGCTCTCGGGAGGACAGCAGGCGCAGCTCGCCTTGACACTGGCCTTGGCCCGGCGCCCCCGCCTGCTCGTGCTTGACGAGCCGACCGCCCCCCTCGATCCGGTGGCTCGACACGACTTCATGGCCACCGTGCTCACGGCGATGGCCGACGACGGTGTCTCCGTCGTGTTGTCCTCGCACCTGCTGGCCGAGCTGGAGCGGGTCACCGACTACCTGGTCCTCATCTCCCACGGTCGGGTCCGGGTCAACGACGACGTCGAGAACCTGCTCGCTTGCCACCGACTGGTCAGCGCCGCCACGCCCGAGCGGTTGACCGGCATCGCTGGCGAGGTCATCGAGTCGAACACGATGGGCTCTCAGACCCACCAGCTCATCCGCTTGGCCGCACCCGACACGGCGCTGCCGCCGACCTGCGAATCCAGAGCTGTCGGCCTCGAAGAGCTCGCCCTCGCCTACCTCCGAGAAGGCATCACCCTCCCCACGCTGAGCCCGGCCGGAGCGAGCCGATGACCGCCCTCGCCGCAGCACCTACGCCAGCCATTCGCGCGGTGCCCTGGTCGCGGCTGGGCTGGGTGGTGTGGCGGCGCTACCGCACGATGCTCATGGCCACGATCGGCTGCCTCGCCCTGATCGGGGTCTATCTGATCGTCAACGGCGAACGGATGCGCGCGGCCTACCACGCGACCACCTCGTGCCGGCCCGTCAACGCCCCGAGCTGTGCCTATGCGTTCCAGACCTTCCACGACCGCTACGCCCAGACCGGGCTCATCGGCGCGGTGCTGCTGTTCCTCCCCGGGATCGTCGGTACCTTCGTCGGCGCGCCCCTCCTGGCAAGAGAGCTGGAGACCGGCACCTTCCGCTACGCCTGGACCCAGGGCGCCGGCCGGATGCGGTGGGCGGTTGCCCTCGTCGTCTCGGGTGGATTGGGTGTCGCGGTCATCATGACCGCGTTCGGGGCATTGATCACATGGCACAACCAGCCACTCCTGGACACCGGCGACGTACCACGACTGCACACGACGAGTTTTCCGGAAACCGGGACCGCTGCTGCGGGATGGGCGCTCGCCGGCTTTGCCCTCGGCGTCCTGGCCGGTCTGCTCTGGCGTCGCGTCGTCCCGGCGATCGTCACCGCCTTCGCGGCCTGGTTCGGACTCGCCTACCTGGCCGCCACCTTCCTCCGGCAGCACTACCTCGCCCCCCTCACCACGACGAGTCTTGATCTGCCGCTCAAAGACGTCCGTATCAGCCAGTGGTGGTCGAAGGGGGGCGTCCGCGTCAGTACCGACCACATCAACACCGTCCTGAGTGCGATCGGCTCGCAGTTCAGCAGCGACGGAGGAAAGGTCACGGTCGGCGTCCCGGGGGCCGACGTCGATCCCACCCAGTACCTGCTGCAACACGGCTACACCCAGATCACCAGCTACCAACCTGACGGCCGGTACTGGACGTTCCAGTGGATCGAGACCGGCTGGCTGGCCGCCCTCGCGCTCCTCCTCCTCGGTGCCGCGTTCTGGCTCCTGCGCCGACGACCGGCTTAGTGGCGTCCTACTCCCACTCGATGGTGCCCGGCGGCTTGCTCGTCACGTCGAGCACCACCCGGTTCACCTCGCGCACCTCGTTGGTGATGCGGGTCGAGATGGTCGCGAGCACGTCGTACGGCACGCGCGTCCAGTCCGCAGTCATGGCGTCCTCCGACGACACCGGCCGCAGCACGACGGGGTGGCCGTACGTCCGGCCGTCACCCTGCACACCGACGGACCGTACGTCTGCCAGCAGGACCACCGGGCACTGCCACACCTCGCGGTCGAGCCCGGCGCGGGAGAGCTCCTCGCGGGCGATGGCATCGGCCTCGCGCAGGATCTCGAGGCGGTCCTGGGTGACCTCACCGATGATCCGGATGCCGAGTCCTGGGCCCGGGAACGGCTGGCGCCAGACGATCACCTCCGGCAGGCCCAGCTCGAGCCCGACGGCGCGCACCTCGTCCTTGAACAGCGCCCGCAGCGGCTCGACGAGCGAGAACTGCAGGTCGTCCGGGAGACCGCCGACGTTGTGGTGGCTCTTGATCGTGGACGTGCCTGACCCGCCACCGGACTCGACGACGTCCGGATAGAGCGTGCCCTGCACGAGGAACTCGACGTGACCGTCGGACTCGATCGCGCGGGCCTCCTCCTCGAAGACCCGGATGAACTCACGGCCGATCGCCTTGCGCTTGGTCTCCGGGTCGGTGACGCCGGCGAGCGCGTCAAGGAACCGCTTGCTGGCATCCGCAACCCGGAGCTGAACACCTGTACTAGCCACGAAGTCGCGCTCGACCTGCTCGGCCTCACCCTTGCGGAGCAGGCCGTGGTCGACGAACACACAGGTGAGCTGGTCACCCACGGCGCGCTGGACGAGCGCGGCGGCAACGGCCGAGTCGACGCCTCCGGAGAGCCCGCAGACGACTCGGCCGGACCCGACCTGGGCGCGGATCTTCTCGATCTGCTCCTCGACGACGTTGAGCGTCGTCCACGTCGGGCGGCAACCGGCACCTTCGTACAGGAACCGCTTGAGGACCTCCTGGCCCTGCGCAGTGTGGAGCACCTCGGGATGGAACTGCACGCCGTACAGGCCCTTGCCCTGGTCCTCGAACGCGGCGACCGGAGTGGACCCGGTGGTGGCCGTCACGGCAAAGCCCGGAGGCGCCTCCGACACGGCATCGCCGTGCGACATCCAAACCGACTGCTCGAGCGGCAGACCCTTGAACAGCAGCCCTTCGTCGAGGATCTGGAGCGCGGTACGACCGTACTCCGCGGTGCCGGTCCGGGCGACCGTGCCTCCGAGCGCACGCGCCATCGCCTGGAAGCCGTAGCAGATCCCGAACGTCGCGACGCCGGTGTCGAAGAAGCCAGGCGCGACCTGCGGGGCTCCGTCGGCGTACACGCTCGAGGGACCGCCGGACAGGATCACGGCCTTGGGCGCGCGGGCCCGGATCTCCTCCGCCGTGATCGTGTGCGGCACGATCTCGGAGTAGACATGCGCCTCACGGACCCGGCGGGCGATGAGCTGGGCGTACTGCGCGCCGAAGTCGACGACGAGCACGAGATCCTGATCGGGGAGCGTCACCTCCCCGATGGTACGAGAGCGTCAGTCGGAAACGACGACGCCCTTCCAGAACGCGACCCGGTCCTTGATCTCCTTCGCCGCGTCCTTCGGTGCCGGGTAGTACCAGGCTGCGTCGGTGTTGGTATTCCCGTCGACCTCGACCGAGTAGTAGGACGCCTCCCCCTTCCACGGGCAATGGCTCGTGGTGTCGGACTCCTTGAGCGCGGCCGTGACAGCCTCGCGCGGGAAGTAGTGGTTGCCCTCGACCACGACGGTGTCGTCGGACTGGGCGATGACGGTGTCATTCCAGGTTGCGGTAGCCATACC
>JAOPXD010000013.1 GCA_025965315.1 Marmoricola sp. | reverse complement strand
CGGGAGCGTTCGAGATCGACCAGTACGCCGTGATGAACGGCCCCAAGGGCAGCGACTACACGAGCGGTGTGACGTGGTCCGTGGACGAGGCCGGCATCCACCACGTGCCCAGGCACGACCACTCGGCACTCAAGCTGCGCACCGACGGGAACCTCGTTCTCGAGAGCAGCCGTGGTGCCGTTCTGTGGTCCTCCCACACGGCCGGAACAGGTACCCACAACCGTCTCGTCCTCGGTGCGCGCGGCGGCCTCGTCATGTACACGAGCTCCAACCGGGAAGTGTGGTCGGCGCACACGGGATCGATCTTCCTGCCTGCCGGCCGGGACCTCGGAGCGGGACAACGGCTGATCGCGACGCCGAACCAGGCTGGTGGCGGTCGGATCGACGCGACGCTGACCATGAAGCCTGATGGGAACCTCGTCAGCCGCTGCGGACGTCACGTCGTCTGGCAGACGCACACCCACGTCCCTGGATCCATCCTCAGGTTGCGGAACGACGCCGGTCTGGTCGTGATGACCCCCTCCCACAAAGTGGTGTGGAGTGCGCACACGGGCGGGCACAACTCGTACAGCTACCTGGTCCTGGGATCTGGTGCGGACCTGACGTTGTACGACGTCGTGGGAAAGTCCGACCGCCTCTGGTCCACCCAGCCGAGCGGTGTCGGTGCCTGCTGACGACATCGACGACTACCTCGCTGGCGTTGCCGAGCCGAAACGAACGACGCTCGAACAGCTCCGCCAGCAGATCCTCGCTGTACTGCCGGACGCCGAGGAGTGCATCTCGTACGGCATGCCCGCCTTCCGGCTCGACGGCAAGGTCGTGGTCGGATTCGCAGCCTTCAAGAACCATCTCAGCTACCTCCCGCACAGCGGTTCGGTACTGACCGCGCTCGCGACCGAGCTGACCGACTACGTCTACACCGCGGGCTCGTTGCACTTCCCGGTCGACCAGACCCTGCCGACCCAGCTCGTCGAGAAGCTCCTCGCGACACGGCTCGCCCAGCTCGGCCTCTGACTGCGAGCTACGCCCAGGGCGCGGGGTCTGTCGCGGTGATCGGTTCCTCGAGCTCGCCAGGTGCCGCCGGGTCGTCCTCCTCGACGAGCTCAGCGGGGAAGTGCTGAGCCGCGAACCGCTCGGCCAACCGCACTGCCGGCGCCATGCAGATCGACGCGACGACCACGATGCCGCCGATCACCAGCCAGCCCTGGGAGCCCCACGACAGCGCCAGGAACGTGTACAAGGCCGGCGCCCACATCGAGCCGAGGGTGTGGCTGACGTCCGCGACCCCCTGGTACTCGCCACGGCGGCGCGGATCCATCAGCTCTGCCTGGAAGGACCAGCTCGCGCCGGAGACGAACAGCTCGGCTCCGGTCACGGTCACGTGGCCGAGCCAGACCAGGAGCACGGTCAGCAGCCCGACCGTGGAGTGCGTGACCATCGTGATCAGGCAGGAGGCCACGAAGAAACCGGTCGAGATCCAGACGTACTTCAGGGCGTCGTCCAGGTTGCGCACGCCCTTCGACGTGTACGCCGGCAGGAAGATGCACAGCACGGTGTTGGTACCGAACAACCAGGCGAGCAGGACGTGCGGAGCATCGGTGGCTTCGACGAGCCACAGCGGGATCACGATGTTGAGCAGCACCTGGTTGGTCCACAGCATGCCGTTGAAGAAGGTCACCAGGATCCAGCCGGGATTGCGCAGCGCACCTGGCCCCGGAGGTCGTTCGCGGGCTTCACCGCTGTCGACACGCAGGTCGTGCGGCGCCTTCGGAAGCCTGGTGATCCAGAAGCCGTTGGCCAGCATCAGTCCGGCCGCGAGCAGCGGCGTCCAGCGCACGACGCTCAGGCTGTCGAACGCCAGCGAGACGCCGCCGATGATGGCGCCGAGGGTGAAGCCGACGTTCAGGGCGGAGTACAGGTACGCCTGGGTCTCGATGCGCTCCTTGGTGGGCAGCGCATCGAGCACGTAGGCCTGGCTGCTCGAGTGCCCGGCCGAGCCGGAGAGTGCGAACAGCAGACCGACCAGGAGGTACTCGCGGAACGAGCCGACGAACGGCAGCGCCAGGAAGCAGGCCGCGCGCCCCCAGGTCCCGAGCGCCCAGACCCGCTTGGGGCCGAACCTGTCGACCACCCGCCCGGCGGGGTAGGCGAAGAGGAACTCGGCGACGCCGGTGATCGTGATCGCGAGTCCGACGCGTGCGGCGGACATCCCCACCACCTGGGTGAGGAAGACAGCGCTGCCGGTGTTGAACGCACCCTCACCGGTGGAGAACAGCATCGACTGCAGGGCGAGCCGTCGCGACATCGGCGTCGGCGGAATCAGCCGGCGAAAGAACCCGAGTCGCGGCGCATCCGCGTCTGTAGTGGCCATCATCGGCATTCTTGCGGCGTACGCACTGCGTTGTCGCGCGCTTTTCCGGTCAGGTTCGCAGCCGCTCGGTCCCTGCACCTACCGGCGTCGTGGGGGTTACATTCGTGAGATGACCCGTCAACCGGACCGCAAGTGCGTGCCGGTGGAAGTGGAGATGCTTCCGCTCTACCGCACCGATCGCTTCACTGCGCGGCTGGATCGTGAACGACGACGTCAGCGGCGGCGCGACAGGGACGGATTTTGCGACGGTCGCGAAGCGGGTGCTCGCGCGTCTGGTCGCCGGATCGAGCAGGGATGACTAGCGGAGAGATCGACCCGAGGTACGGCGATACGTCGGCGACCGCACCGCCGTGGCACGACATCGAACTGCTCCTCGCCGATGCGCAGCTCTACTGGATCAGCACCGTCCGCGTCGACGGGCGTCCGCACGCGGTCCCCCTGGTCGGTGTCTGGCACGAGGGCGCCTTCGCGTTCTGCACCGGCGCGGACGAGCAGAAGGCGCGCAACCTCGAAGCCAACCCGCACGTCGCGGTGACCACCGGCAGTACCGGCGCGAACGGCTGGGCCACCGGCACGGACGTCGTGCTCGAGGGCGTCGCGACCCGGGTGACCGACACCGAGGCGCTCCAAGCGCTGGCCGACGCCTGGTTGGCCAAGTACGGCGAGGACTGGCACTACGAGGTTCGCGACCAGCAGTTCTTCGAGCTGAGCCAATCCGGCGACGGCACTGGAGGAGGCGCGCTGGTCTTTCGGGTGAACGCTGCCAAGGTGCTGGCGTTCGGTGGGGAGCACGGTCAGACGGCGTACCGGTTCTGACCGGCTCAGGCCTGCGGTCGCAGCAGGAACTTCTCTCCGGTCGCCTGGCGTGCGTACCGCTGGAGCGTCTCCACGTCCAAGGCCTCGTTCAACGAGATCTGGTCGGTGTAGTGACTCGCGAACGTCGTGGTGAGCTCGTCGACGACCCGCTGCTGCAGCCGGCCCAGGTCCTCGGCGCTGGTGCGGGCCAGGAACGGCGTGAGCAGCCAGCCGCCGACACCCCAGGCGAATCCGAACCGGCGACGTAGCTCGATCGGCCGCGGGTCCAGTGCGCCGTACACGTAGACCTGCTTGTGCACGTCGCTGCCGTAACGGCTGTACGGCGCGTCGGGCGGCACGATGGCAGCCTCCATCGCGTTGAGGATCTGGCTGACCAGCCGGCCACCGCCGACCGCGTCGAAGGCGAGGGTCGCACCGGTGTCCCGCAGTGCCGCGACCAGATCGGCCTCGAAGGTCGACTCGCTGGAGTCGCAGACGTGCAGAGCGCCCTGATCGCGCAGCAGCTGGGCCTGCTCGGGACGTCGGACGATGTTGACCAGGGGAACGCTGTCGGCCAGGCAGATCCGGTTGAGCATCTGCCCCAGGTTGGACGCGGCGGCCGTGTGCACCAACCCGGTGTGGCCCTCGGCGCGCATGGTCGCGACCATCCCCAACGCGGTGAGGGGGTTCACGAACGACGATGCTCCGTCGGCCGCGTCCGCACCGTCCGGGAGCGGCAGGCAGAGCTGCGGCACAGCCAGGCAGTACTCGCCGTACGTCGCCCCGCCGATGAATCCGACAGCTCGCCCGAGCAGGGCCTGGGCTTCGGGCGAGGCTCCGGCAGCGACGACGACGCCGGCGCCCTCGTTGCCCACGCTCATCTCCTTGCCGACCCTCGCGTCCAGAGCGCGCATGACCGGCTCCTCGATCGGCGCCGTCACGGTCGGATCGGTCGCCGATCCGCCGGCGACTGCCTGGGAGATGTCGGCCATCGCCAGCAGCAGTCCCAGGTCGGACGGATTGACCGGCGCTGCCTCCACCCGCACCAGCACCTCGTGGTCCCGCGGTGTCGGGGTGTCCACGATCCCGACCGAGAGTCGAAGCTCACCCTCCGGGGCGACCAGGCTCCGGAGCTGACGCATGGTGGCCGGTATCTCGGTCATGGCGGACCTTTCGCTCGAGGTGGACTCGTGCGCAGCCTATTGCGCGGGCTCCGGATGCCCGGTGCCGTGACCGGGTCTCAGTGTCCGTGGCAGCTACCGGTGCCGGAGTCGCGGTAGTCGACCGCGGTGGCGGGGAAGCCCGCCCCGGCCAGGGCTGGCTGGTAGCTCCACGAGTAGCCGAGCGGCTTCAGGGTCAGCTTCATCACGCCGTACGCCGACGCCTGGGCCGTGACCACGTTCGGGTTGGCATAGCTGCCTTCGGTGTTGGTGGCCAACGTGTCCAGGGCCTCGCCACCGCTGCCGACGATGAACTCCGGGATGCCGTGCTTCGGGTCGGGCTTGCCGGACGGATCCATCGGCTTGAGCCGGGCGTAGGCGTGCTCGTGGCCGTTCAGGATCAACGTGGCGTGGTTCTTGTAGAGCAGCTTCCACCAGGCGTCTGCGGCCAGGCCCTCAGCCGAACCGGCGCCCGGCGCACCCGCCGCGACGGTACTGGTGGACGCCGTCGTCGCGCTGAAGGTCGGCTGGTGCCAGTAGGCGATCGTGCACGGCTGGAGGTTGGCCTGCAGGTCGTTGGAGAGCCACTTGGTCTCCTGGGTCAGCAGGCCGCCGTCGGTGGTCGAGCAGTCGTTGTCGAACGGTGCTGAGCTGCACTCGATGTTCAGCGAGATGACGTGCCAGTCACCGAGGTTGTAGGAGTACCAGCCCTGGTCGGAGTCGGTGTCGTCGCCCGCCTGACCTGCCGGGTACGGCGTACCGGCCTGGTCGTGGCCGTTGAAGTACCCGAAGTAGCCGGTGCCGTTCTGCGCCGGCTCGTTGTCACCCTTCTTCGTGTACGAGTAGTACTCGTGGTTGCCCGGGGCCGGACGCTCGAGCATCTTCAGTCCGCCCCAGGCCCGCTCGAAGGACTGCTCGAAGTCGTTGAGCTTGCCGACCTCGTACTGCTCGTCACCGAGCAGCGCGACCGCGTCCGGGTGCATGTCCGTCGCCTGCTTCGCGGTGGCGAACTCGGCGTCGTAGCCGCCCAGGCTCGGGCTGCCGCACTTGAGCGCCGACGGCGTCGTGGCGTTGTCCGGGTCGTCAGGCTCGCAGGCGATGTCGCCGACAGCGGCCAAGGTGTAGCTGCGGTGGTACACCGAGTGCGACGACGAGTACGGCCAGTCGTTGAGGGCGTGGCTCGCCACGGCACTCCCGGTGGCGGTCAGCACCACCAGACCTACGACGACGGCGGGCAGCTTGCGGAGCTTCTTGGACACGACACCAGTACCTTCCCGAGGTGGACGCTGGCGAATCTTCCAGACCGGGGTTGCGATGTCGTCGAACGTCGGATCAACGTGAGGTGAACAGATGGAAACGCTCGGTGCACTACCGGCTGAGCGTCGCCTGGGCGTCGATCCGACCGAGCTTGGCCGGGTTCCGGATCGCGTAGATCCGGGAGATCCGGCCGGCCTCGATGACGAAGCTGATCGCGGTGTCGGCGCCGTCGACGGTGCCGACGATCCGGAGTCCGGCAGCGCCGTTGAGCAGCAGCGGCCGCATCTCGGCGTCAGGGGAGAGCCGGCCGAACGGACGCAGCAGGTTGGCGACCTTCTTCGCACCGACCACCGGGTTGACGACTGCCTGCACCACCCCGCCGCCGTCCGCGACGAGCACCACGTCGGGTGCCAGCACGTCCAGCAGTCCCTGCAGATCGCCCAGCGCCACGGCCGCGATGAACCGCTCGACGACAGCCTGCTGCTCGGTGCGGCCCACCGCCATCCTCGGGCGTCGCGCAGCAACGTGCTCCCGGGCCCGGTGCGCCACCTGCCGTACGGCGGTCGGGGACTTGTCGACCGCCTCGGCGATCTCGTCGTACGGGACGTCGAAGACCTCCCGCAGCACGAACACCGCCCGTTCGGTCGGGGTGAGCGTCTCCAGCACGGTGAGCATCGCGATCGACACGCTGTCGGCCAGCTCGACGTCGTCGGCGACGTCCGGCGCGGTGAGCAGCGGCTCGGGCAACCACGCGCCGATGTAGTCCTCGCGGCGCCGTGCGTTCGACCGCAGCCGGTCGAGCGCCTTGCGGGTGACCATCCGCACCAGGAACGCGCGCGGGTCGATCACCTCGGCGCGGGCGACCTCCCCGATCGCGTCCCACCGCAGCCAGGTCTCCTGGGTCACGTCCTCGGCGTCGGCGGCGGAGCCGAGCATCTCGTACGCGACGGTGAAGAGCAGGCCGCGGTGGGCCACGAACGGGTCGTGCGACATGGTCATCACGCTACGTCTGAGGGCTCCGCCAGCGGCTTGAGGCCGCATGCCGCCGCGAAACCGTCCGACTCGATGCCCAGCGCCACGTTCGGCCGGGTGGTGAAGTTGGCGAACGCGACCACACCGGACAGCTCCACGAGGGCGGCGTCGCCGAGCTGGTCGCGCAGAGCGGCCACCATCGCGTCGGTCACCGACGGCGGGGTGACCGTCATCGCCTCGGCGTACTCGAGCACCTGACGCTCGAGCGGCGAGAAGGCGGTCGACTCACGCCACCGCGGGACCTCGCGTGCCTTGGTCATGTCGAGGTTCAGGTTGTTGGCCTCGAAGTAGTTGAAGTCCAGGCACCAGCTGCAGCCCACCTGGGCGGCGACGGCCATGTGCGCGAACGACTTGAGCTGCTGGTCGCACTCGTTCCACTTCTGCACCTTGCTGCCGATGCCCGCCATGCTCATCAGCACCTTCTGGTTGTGCCAGTAGACACCGAGCGAGCTCGGCACCTGGCCGAGCTGCTTGTTCGCGAAGCGCTTGATCAGCGCGCCCTTGAAGCCGGTGATCTCGGCCGCGGGGATCCGGGTGGTCTCAGACATTGTCGTCCTCCTGTGTTCTAGGTAGGACATGAAGACGCCGGCCGAGGTCGTCTTGTGACATCGGGGCTAATTGCACGAAGGGCCCCGACCGCAGACGCGGTCGGGGCCTTTCGAGTTAAATCAGGAGACGCGGACGTTCTCGGCCTGCGGACCCTTGGGGCCAGCGGCGAGGTCGAACTCGACCTTCTGGTTCTCATCGAGCGACTTGTAGCCGCTGGTCTGGATCGCGGAGAAGTGGACGAATACGTCCTCGCCGCCGCCATCCTGAGCGATGAAGCCGAAACCCTTTTCGGCGTTGAACCACTTGACGGTTCCCTGAGCCATGATCTTTTCCTTTGTTTACGTGCCTGGGGCAATGTGCCCCGGGCCGCTGAAGACATCCACCTGTGCTGATGTTCAGCGAACCGAAAACCAGGAGTACGAGATACAAGCCGCGACATCGTGTGCGGCCAGGACGGCTTTCAGAGCCGTCCCTTCAACAAGACCCACGATAGGGCATCGGGAGCGATTTCAGTGCTTCGGGGACCCGTGCACTTCTTCGGGCTTGCAGGACGAGCTCGGTGATTCGGACCGAAGAGGCTCGTAACGATCCGTTTGTCAGGCCCGGGAGCGGGTATCTCCTCTTCTGACGCGTCGACCTCGGCGCCCTGGGAAGAGGAGAAGCAGATGGCTATCGGACTCGGTGTGGTGCTCATCCTGGCGGGCTTGATCCTGCTGTCGAACGCCGTCACGCTCAACCTGTCTCACGTGAACGACACGTCCCTGGGCTGGGTTCTCCTGCTCGTCGGCGTCCTCGCGATCGTGATCTCGCTGGTGGTCAACGAGCAGCGCAGCCGGCGCACCGTCGTCCAGGAGCGCCGCGAATTCCATGACGAACCCCGTATCTGAGGTCGTCCCTGACCGCTACGTCGTCAGTTCGTTGGCGGGCAGCGGGGGCATGGCTGACGTCTACCGCTGCACCGACCGCGTCCTCGGGCGCGAGGTCGCGGTCAAGGTGCTGCGCTCCACGACGACCGGGTACGCCGAACGCGAGCGGTTCGCTGCCGAGGCCAGGACGCTGGCGAGCCTGAACCACCCCGGGCTGGTCACGATCCTCGATGCCGGCGTGCGCGACGAGCACCCCTACCTGGTGATGGAGCTGCTCGACGGCCCGACGCTGAGCCGACGACTGCGCGATGCGGGCCCTCTGGGATCCGCCGAGATCGCGGCGATCGGCAGCCAGCTCGCCGCCGCGCTGGCGTACGCGCACGACCGCGGCATCGTCCACCGCGACGTGAAGCCCGGCAACATCCTGCTGTGCCCCGACGGCAGGGCCGTGCTGACCGACTTCGGGATCGCGCGGCTGCTCACCGACACCTCCGAGCACACCCGGACCGGCGACGTGATCGGGTCGCCGGCGTACCTGTCTCCGGAGCAGGTCAACGGCACTCCGCCGACGACTGCCGTGGACGTCTACTCGCTCGGTCTGGTGCTGCTGGAGGCGGCCACCGGCGCGCGCGCCTACCCCGGCCCTCCGATCGAGGCTGCGATCGCCCGGCTCAGTGCCTCGCCGGCGATCCCGCTCTCCCTGGACCCGGCACTGCGTCGGCTCGTGGTCGCGATGACGGCCCTGGAACCGGCCGACCGGCCGACCGCGCACGAGGTTGCCGCGACGCTCCAGGACACGTCGACCGTGTCGACTCCCGCCGACCTGGCTGTCCCGCTCGACGCCACTCAGGCGATCGAGCTGCCCGCTGCCCTCACCGCCGAGACCTCGCTGCTCGCGGAGACGACCTCCCACCGGGCGCCGGCGCGTCGTCGTACCGCCGTCCTCGCCGGGCTCGCGGCCGCTGCTCTGGTCGGGGTTGCACTGATGGCGATGGCACTACCCGGGGCGGGGTCGCCGTCCCGTGCCGCCGCCGTCAGCGGGCCGAGCAGTACGCCGACGACCCAGGCCGCGACCAAGAAGACGACTGGGGCGAAGACCCAGACGACGGCCAAGGCCGTCGTCGCGAAGGCGCCAGCGCGGCATACCGTGCACGCGCCCTCCCACCCGGTGAAGCACCGCCCTCCTGGCCACGCCAAGCACAAGAAGCCCCACGGCCACGGCCACGGGCACAACGACTGATCGGCGGACTGGACGCAGTGCGTACGGCGGGTGAACCGGCTCACATTCGGGATTGAGGCCGCCCGGTTCGGGTAGACCGTCTGGATTGCTCCCCATCTCGAGGAGGAATCCCGAGTTGCTCAACACCATCACTGACCTCGTCTCCGCCCGCCCGGTCGCCGTCCTGGGCGGCACCCTGCTGATCAGCCTGGCCATCGGCTTCCTGACCGGCTTCGTCTTCAACCAGATCTCGCGCCTGACCAGGCACCCGTTCCTGCGGATCGCCCACGAGGCGTGCGGGAGCGCCTGGAGAGCGACCCTGGTCGCGGTCGGCCAGCTGTCGGTCGTCGCCGGTGCCGGTCTGCCGCACCAGGTCGAAGGGCCGGTCCGGCACGTCTACCTGATCGTGACCATCGCCGCGGTGTCCTGGCTGGTCGGCAAGGTGCTGGTGCTGATCCAGGACACCGTCCTGCAACGGGTGCGGGTCGACGAGCCCGACAACCGTCGCGCCCGCAGGATGCGGACCCAGCTCGCGACGCTGCGCCGGCTCACCGCGGTGACGATCGCGATCATCGCGATCGCAGCCATCCTGATGAGCTTCACCGAGATGCGCACGTACGGCGCCTCGGTCCTGGCCTCAGCCGGTATCGCCGGCGTGGTCGCCGGTCTCGCTGCCCAGACGACGCTGAGCAACGTCTTCGCCGGGCTCCAGCTCGTCTTCACCGACCAGCTCCGGTACGACGACGTCGTGGTCGTCCAGGAGCAGTGGGGACGCGTCGAGGAGCTGACCCTGACCTACGTCGTCGTGCACCTGTGGGACGAGCGCCGGCTGGTGCTGCCCGCGACGTACTTCACCACCACGCCGTTCGAGAACTGGACCCGCTCGGAGTCCCGGGTGCTGGCCGCGGTCCAGCTCTACCTGGACCCGTCGGCGCCGATCCCGGAGATCAGGGCGAAGGCCCGGGAGATCATCGCGGCGAACCCGCTGTGGGACCAGCGCGACTGGGTGCTGCAGGTGACCGATACGACCGAGATGACCATCGTCGTACGGATCCTGGCCTCGGCCCCGGACGCCTCGACGGCGTTCGACCTGCGCTGCGACATCCGTGAGGGGCTGATCGGTTGGCTGCAGGCCGAGCACCCGGCGGCGTTGCCGAAGGTGCGGGTCGAGTCGAGTGCCGGCCCGGCGCTGCTGCCGTCGCAGGCGGAGCTCGCCTGGGCCCGGTGACGCCATTGCGGCCAAGCCGACGCAGGATGGGTCCATGACACACATCAAGCGGTTCGACCACACCGGAATCACGGTCGCGGACCTGGACGCGGCGACGGCATTCTTCGTCGGGTTGGGCCTCGAGGTCGAGGGCACCGGCTCGGTGGAGGGCGAGTTCGTGGAGACCGTCTGCGGCATCCCGGGCGCGCACTGCCAGATCGCGATGCTGAGGTCGCCGGACGGGATGCGGCTCGAGCTCTCGAGCTTCATCGCGCCCGACCACCTGCCCGGGTCGCCGACGGCGATGGCGAACGAGGTGGGTCTGCGCAACGTGGCCTTCGAGGTCGGCGACCTCCAGGCAGCCGTCGACGCGGTGGCAGCGGACGGGTACGGCCTCGTCGGCGGCATCGGCGAGTACGAAGGCAGCGTGCGGATGGCCTACGTGCGCGGGCCGGAGGGGGTCATCGTGTCCCTCTTCGAGCAGCTCGGCTGACTCAGGGTGCTTTCACGTCGGCGACGCGCCAGTGACCGTGGAGCTTCACCACGGTGTAGGTCTGCTTGTCGTTGAAGTCCTTGGCGCCGGCGATGCCCCGCAGCGCCTTGCCCGCCTCCCGGACGGTGATCTCGGCAGACGTGCCGTGCTCGACCACCTTCAGGATCCTGAAGGTGTAGTGGTACTTCTTGTAGCCCGATTCGTAGGTCGTGCAGTTCGCGGAGCCCGGCTTCGTCATCGTTCTGAGCTCGCCGGTGACGAACGGCTGCACTTCCTCGCACGTCCGGGCGACCTCGTAGTGACGCATCGCGTCCTGCGGTCCGGGCTTCGACCCGTTCGACCCGTTCGATCCCAGTACGACGACACCAACAACCACGGCGACCAGTACGACGACCACGGCACCAGCGACGAGGAGAAGCTGCTTGCGCCGCGGCGACGTCGGCCCCGCGCCGGTTGGTTCCTGCGACATCACCGCTCTCCTCTCGTCCGGAGCCGTCAGCGTAGGGGCCCCGCACGTCGTGGGGAAGCGCCAGATCGTGCGTCCGGCTCTACGCTCGAGCCATGGTTGAGCGAGCGCGTTGGTGGGAGCTGCGCCCGGCGCAGAGCAGGCAGCCGAAGACCTACACGTGTCCGTTGTGCCACCGGCAGCTGTTCGCGATGAACCCCAACACCCTGCTTTTTCCCGAGGGTGATCACGAGCGACGGCGACATGCCCACGTCGAGTGCGTCGCCGCACAGCGCAAGGCCGGCAAGCTCCTGACCAGGTCTGAGTGGGAACGCAGTCTTCGCCCGCCGAGAGCAGCGAGGCGCTCCTGGTGGCGACGGTTGGCCAGGCTCGGTCGCCGCTGAGTCGAACGCTTCAGCCTGCGGCGTCCGAGTCCGACCCGGTGGCCCGAAGGCGTTCCGAGATCGGCTCGAGCGCCCCGACCAGCTGGTCGAGCTCGGCGGGCGACAACCCGTCGTACGGGGCTTCGGCGAGGACGTCGGTCAGGGACTCGATCCGGTCCTTGGTCGCTCGGCCGGCATCGGTGAAGCGCCCGGAGGCATCGAGGAGCCCGCGGTTGCGCAGACCGTCCATGACCTGCGCCAGGGAAGCCTTCGGGAGGTGGTGGATCCGGCCGAACGACTCTGCGGGGTAGATGCCGACGTCAAGGGCGCTGAGCACGTGCGCCTCGATCCCGCCGATCTGCTCGGAGACCAGGGCAGCGATGTGGCCGTCGCCGCGGTGCTCGCGGAGCATGTTGGCGGCGTGCCAGAGCCGGGCCACCGGCTCCTCGGGCATCGGGAGCGCGCGCAGACCGGCGTACATGACCCGTCCCTGGGTCGGGGCGCTGGTCGAGGCCTGGGCGAGGAGCTCGGCGGCGCGGGCGAGCCCGGGGGTGTCGACGAGGTCGCCGAGGATCTTCCGCAGCGCAGCCACGCAGCCCTGCTCACGGGCGGCATGCGCCGCCTCGGGGGTGGTCGTCTCCCAGACCTGGGGGACATGACGGGCCACCTCGCCGTCGGCGAAGCTGTAGAAAGCCGCGTGGACCACCTCGGCCGGTACCCGGCCGAGGGGCGCCGAGCGTCCTGCGAAGTAGCCGTCCCAGTAGTTGTCGAAGCCGAGCTCCGCCATCGCGTCGTTGGGCTCCTGGGAGCAGAAGTTGACCAGCGAGATCGGCTCGGTCAGCTCGTGGAGGCGGCGGGCTACGGGATGTTGCACGGGGTCATCTCCTGTGGTCGTGGCCGCTCAGGTGCGGCCCTCACCAGTACGACGAACAGGTCGCCCGCGATACGACAGGTGCAGCGAAACGGCAGGAGGCCCTGGGTCCGTGGACCCAGGGCCTCCGCGTCGTTCAGCTCATCACTCGTCGGAGATGTTGAACTCCGGCAGGTACGGCGCGTTGCAGTACACCTTCGGGTCTCCGAGTGAGGCGTCGTAGGATCCCGTGCCCGGGAAGCCGTTCACCGAGAGCTCCAGGTACTTCGCGCCGGCGAGCGACACGGTGGCCGTCTTCGGGCTGCCCGTGGTCACCGGGACCGAGGTCTCGGTGTCGGCCCCGTGCACCGGGGTGGTGTCGACGACCAGGTCCATGTCGTCGGCCGGGTCGGTCGTGCCCTTCTCGTAGCTGATCCGGGTGGTGAAGCTCGTGCACTCCAGGCTCGGACGCCAGGTGGCGTTCGAGTCGTCCTCGAAGGTGAGGGCGTGGGTGTAGTGCACGCCGCTGATGGTGTCCTCGAACGGGATGACGTCCTGGAAGGACCCGGCCTGATTGGCCAGGAAGAGCCACTCGAAGACCTTGGTGGTGCGCACAGGGCTGGTGCCGGCCTTGCGGGCCGAGGACTTGCCCTTGATCGCGCGGAAGCTGGTGTTGCCGCCCTGCGGGGTCTCGACGCGCGCGGAGAACGCACCGCTCGGCTTCACGGTCGCGGAGGCGACGGTGACCCAGGCTCCGCCGACGTACCGGCGCTGGACGGTGACGCTCTTGCCGGACGCCCCAGGTCCGGTGACCTTGCCGGAGACCACGATGAACTTGCCGGCCTGTGAGGAGGTCGTGCTGGTCCTGAGACTGACCTTGTACGCCGGCTTCGCAGCGGCGTTCGCCATGGCGGCGAAACCGAGCACCAGGGCGAGGGCGGTCAGGACGACTAGCAGGGTCTTGCGCATGGAGTACCACCTGTAACCGAGAAGGGGACGGACTCGGTCACGTTAGCGAAAGGTCGGCAGTCGTGATCGACCAATGAGGTGTTTCGTGACCCGCGACCTATCGCGCTGGGGTGGCCAGCAGCTCGACGTGGTCGATCATCGTGCTCATCGCAGCTTCGAGCGGTGCCGTGCTGCGGTGCATCTGACACAGCAGCAGCCCACCCTGGAGCGAGGCGAGCATCGCGGTGGAGAGCGCGTCGACGTCGGTGCCGGCCGGGAGGGTGCCGTTGTCGAGCATCGCGTCGAAGCCCTGACGGATCGCTGCCTGCCAGCGGTGGAAACCGGCAGCGACGCCGCTCCTGGCATCGTGGTCGAGCTCGCCGAGCTGGCTGCCGAGCGCGGCGATGGGGCACCCGCCCTGGCACTGGACGCGTCGCTGGTGGGCGACCACCTCGTCACGCCAGGAGCGGAGCGCCGCGACGCTGTCCAGCTGCGCGAACGCGCTCTCCTGCTCCGAGACCACGGCGTCGTTCTGGAAGTCGATGACGGCCCGGACCAGGGCGTCCTTGTCGGCGAAGTAGTGGTAGATCTGCGAGCTGCTGACGCCGGCGTGGTCACGGACCTGATCGAGGGTGGTGCCGGCGACGCCGTGCACGAACATCAGGTCCGCGGCGGCTTCGACGATGCGTCGTCGGGTGGCGGCACCCTTGGACGTGAGCTTCACAGCCTGGGTCGACATGGGTTCTCTTTTCTGGAGTTGCTGATCCATTTTTATCAGCAGAGTCTGGATCGCACAAGCCAGAACACGAGAGGACAGAACACCCATGAGCAACGAACTCAGCAACAAGACAGCGCTCGTCACCGGATCCACCGCGGGGATCGGTGCCGCGGCAGCGACCCTGCTCGCCAGCCGCGGTGCCGCGGTCGTCGTCACCGGTCGGGACCCGGAGCGAGGGGCATCGGTGGTGAAGGAGATCGTCGCGTCGGGCGGCTCCGCACGTTTCGTGGCGGCAGACCTGGGCGACCTCGACTCGATCGCCGCGCTGGCGCGTGAGGTGGGCGGGGTCGACATCCTGGTCAACAACGCAGCGATCTTCCCCGGCGGCGCGCTCCTCGACCAGGACGTCGAGAGCTTCGAGGCGGCGTTCGACCTCAACGTCCGAGCGCCGTACTTCCTCACCGCTGCCATCGTCCCCGGCATGGTCGAGCGGGGCGGCGGGAGCATCGTGAACATCAGCACGATGGCCGCCCGGGTCGGCATGGCGGGACTGTCGGCCTACAGCGCGACGAAGGCGGCGATCGAGTCGTTCACCCGGACCTGGGCCGTCGAGCTGGGCGGTTCCGGGATCCGGGTCAACACGGTCGCCCCGGGACCGACCCGGACCGACATGGTGATGGCCGCCATGGGCGAGGAGGGTGCTGCGATGGTTGCCGGCACCACGATCCTCGGTCGGCTCGCCCTCCCCGAGGAGATCGCCGAGGTGATCGCCTTCCTGGCCTCGGACGCCTCGAGCTACCTCACCGGCGCCACCATCGCGGCGGACGCCGGACGCACCGCGATCTGAGCCGCACGTCCGGACCAGCCGAGCGCGAGAGGTTGGTCCGGACCTGGGCCCGGAGCGATGTCCCTCCCCAGGCTTCCGGCCCGGAGGGGCTAGGGTCTCGGGCCATGGTGAGTAAAGGTCTGCTTCGGGTTTGTGTCGCTGGAAGTGTGGTGGTGCTGGTCGCAGGGTGCGGAAGCTCATCACCGAAGACGGCTCCGGGTGGCGGTGGCACCTCAACCGCACCGTCCAGCAGTCCGACTGCAACGCCAACGCCCACGGCGACCGCAGCGGCCGCGTCGCCAGCGGGGCTGGCCGACCTGAAGAAGATCGTTCTGAAGCCGTCCGATCTTCCCTCGGGCTGGAGGGGCACGCCGTACCACGCGGACCCGGGTGACGACGCCGAGGATGCGGCCCTTACTCGTTGCGTCGGGGCGCGCAACACCGACCCGGACCAGGTCGCGGAGGCAGACTCCGATGACTTCGGGCTCGGGAACGCCACCATCTCCTCCTCGGCCGACAGCTACAAGTCGCAGAGCGACCTGGACGTCGACGTCGCGATCCTGCACAGTCCCAAGGCCTCGGGCTGCTTCGACCGGATGTTCACCAAGGACCTGGCCAGCTCGCTGCCCGCTGGCTCCAAGATCGCCCCGGCATCGTTCAAGATCCTGCCCCGCTTCGCGGGGTCCCCGGCCAACGTGATCGGGATCGGGAACATGACCGTCAGTCTGACGGTCCACGGCCAGAAGATCCCGGTCTACGTGACGGTCGCCTTCATCACCGGAACGTTGATCGAGGCAGAGGTCGACGTCGAGAACATCGGCAGGCCCGTGCCCACAAGCCTGGTGAAGTCGGTCGTCGACACGGTGGCCGCACGCGCCTCCCAGGGATAACCGAATTCGGATCGTGCACGAACTTCCGACGGTCGTGGCGCCAGGCCTTTGCGTCAGTAGTGCTTGAACAGCGGCCACACTTCGTTCCACGGGCGGGTCAGACCGCGGCACGCGTACAGCCTGGTGCCGTTCTCGTCGTTCTTGATGCCCCACCGGTTGTGCAGCTCGCCGACAGGCTCGACGGTGGAGAAGACGCGGTGCAGCAGGGCCGGATCAATGCCGATGGCGAGTACCGAATCGGTTCGGGCGCGCGGCGGACCCCACTCAGCGAAGGCCATGTGGCCGCTGTACGCGGTCGGGAGATCGTGGTCGGCGCCGTACCGGTCGATCGCCCCGGCCTGGCCGTAGTTGTCGGTGAGGATCGCTGTTCCCGGTGGGAGCGAGCGGTAGGCATCAGCGACCTGGCTGACGAACCCGGGCCAACCGATGGTCTCGCCCTCGTCGTAGTTCACGTTGATGACCGGGTTCGTGTCCTGGACAGGGAGAACCGGCAGCGTGACCGCGATGACGGGCAGGCTCAGGACCAGCAGCGCTCCCGCACCGCGGGTGTGGATCCGGTCGAGCACGGGCTGCGCACCTGCGGCGAGGAGCAGCGGGTAGAGGCCGGCAAGGTAGTAGGGCTTGCCGCCGACGACGAGGAACAGGACGCAGAGGCCGATGTAGGTCGCAGCCAGCGCTCGCAGCGGCGGCCGCCGCAGGAGCTGCACCAGACCGGTGATCCAGATCGGTGCCAGCCACGGTCCCACGATCAACAGCTGCATCGGCAGGAACAGGATCCGGGGCGACGACGTACCCGAGTCGCCGTTGGAGATACCGCGAGCAACATCGATCTGCGGTAGTCCGTGCACGGCCTGCCAGATCACGTACGGCGACGCGATCACGACTGCGATCACTGCCGCGGCATAGGGGCCGGGCGTCGTGAGCAACGCCCGCGGGCCGAGCGCCACCGTGACGAGGCCGAAGACCACGAGGAGCGCCACCACCAGCGGATTCGCCTGAAAGGTCAGGCCGGCGACCACCCCACCGAACGTCCAGAGCCGCATCGTCGCGGTTCCGTTGAGCGCGCGTACCAGGACGAGCGTCAGGATCACCCAGCCGAGGAGGGCGATGGTGGTGGTGCTCAACAGGTGCCCGGTGGCCAGGACCACGCCGCAGACAGCGGCGGCGATTGCGGCGAGGACCTGTGCTGCGCGCGCGGCACCGAGCTCGCGCGCGATCAGTCCGGTGAGGGCGACCACCGCTACGGCGGACAGGGTCGCGGGAAGGCGGAGAACTATCAGGGACCCCGGTGCGATGGAGTCGGCGAGGCGCGCCAGCAGAGGCACGAGCGGTGGCTGGTCGGGATAGCCCCAGGCGAGGTGCTTGCCCGCCTCCAGGAAGTACAGCTCGTCGCGGTGGTAGCCGTACCGCCCCGACAGCGCGAGCAGCAGGGTGCCGACCCCGGCCGCGACCAGGAGTACCTCGCGGCGTGCGAAGGCTGGCCGCTGGTCGGTCATGAGTAGAGCGTGGCGGCAGTGACGTCGTCGGTCAATGACTCGCGGTGCCCGACCGCTCAGGGACGGACCGTCGACTGCTGGACGCTCTCCGGCCCGGAGGAGCGGTGTGTGGAGGTCGGACATTGTCGCGGACCTAGCGATCCGTGCGGGAGTTTCGCCGCGCACTATCCTCGCGATCGAGTCCGGGGAGCCGGGGACCGCCGTCGGCACTGTTTTCAATGCGGCCGTCTTGGTCGTGTCCCCCTCTTCGGTGCCGAAGATCGCGCCGATCTCGCCCGTATGCGCAACCAAGGCGAGTCGCCTCTCGCCCTGATGCCTTCTCGGGTGTACAGCCCACGCCCGAAGGGGTGCCGCGATCACTTCAAGTTCTGAGGCTGCACCAGTTCCTGGATCCGAACCCGTCTTACGGCTACACGCCAGTCAGTACGACGGGGTGGGACGGTCCGCGGCGGTGACGCGTTACCGCTGAGCGGGGAACTGCTCGTCGGACGACGACCGCTGCTCGGGGATGGTGCCCCGGGGCACGGTGATGCCGGCGTCCACGGCAGGGATCTCCTCGACGGCTCCGGCCCGCGAGGGCTTCCGGCTGAAGCGTCGGTACCAGTCCGGGGCGACCACGAGTGCCTCGGCGCGCAGTACGGCGGTGGCCACCCGGGGCAGGTCGGTCACGTCGCCGTACACGAGGTACCGCGGGACCCACTCGGGTCGGTACTTCACGTTCGACCGGTAGAGCGCCTCGATCTGGGCGAACCGCGACGCCCACAGCAGTACGGCGCGCCAGGCACGCAGCAGCGGCCCGGCGCCGAGCCGCTCGCCGCGGGCGAAGACGCTGCGGAACGCCGAGAAGTTCAGCGAGACCTTGGTGATCCCGACCCGCTCGGCCTCCGCCATCAGCGTGGACACCATCAGCTCGACGATGCCGTTGACCGCGTCGGGGTGGCGACGCATCAGGTCGAGCGAGAGCCCGTCGTCGCCCCACGGCACGAACGAGAGGAAGCCGGCGACCGCTCCGGACCCGTCGCGCGCGATCACCGCCATGCCGCCGTCGTCGCGAGCCTGACCGACCCGGCCGAGCGCCATCGCGAAGCCGCGTTCGATGGAACCGTCGCGCCAGTCGATCGCCCGATCGCGCAGCTCGTCCTTCTCCGCCAGCGACAGCTCGGCGACCCGGGTGACCGACACGGTCAAGCCCGCACGCTGCGCCCGGGCGATCGCCTGCCGGACCATCCGCATCGGCCGGCCCTCGAGGCTGAACTCCTCGACCCGCAGGATCGCCTCGTCGCCGACCTCGAGCACCTCCAGACCGGCCTGGTGGTAGACGTGCGCGCTGCGTTCGCTGCAGCCGAGGTTCGCCGGCGCCCAGCCGAAGTGCTGGGCCTCCTCCAACCACACCGCGATCGCCTGGGGCCAGTCGTCGGGATGACCCAGCGGGTCACCGGCCGAGAACGAGACGCCCCCGATGACGCGGTAGGAGACCGCGGAACGACGCGTTGGGCTGAACACGACCGAACGGTCGTCGCGGGTCGCGAAGTAGCCGAGCGAGTCCACCCAGCCCCACTCGGCGAGCAGGCTCCGGAGCTCGGCGTCCTCCTCGGTGGTCAGCCGGTGCGGGCCACCCGAGGGGACCATCGCGTTGACCACGGCGAGCACGAGGACAGCCGCACCGAGGACGGCCAGACCGACCGTGACCACCGCCTCGGACCGGCTGGAGGCGAAGTTCACCGGCCCGGGGATGCCGAGCAGCCCCAGTGCGGCCTGCGCGAGCCGGTCGCCGGAGCTGGTCCCGGGCACCTGGCCGTTGCTGTCCACTGCGAGCCAGAGCCAGCCCAGCGCCGTACCGATCAGCGGTCCGAGCACGAGGATGCCCATCACCTTGCGCAGCGACCTCGGGTCGGGCCGGGCGGTGAAGTTCTTCCGCGACGCCACCAGCAGGACGATCAGCAGCAGGCAGAGGAACGCCTGCTCGGCCTGGAGATCGCGCAGCAGGTGGATCGCGGCGGCGACCGAGGTGAGCAGCAGGGCGACGAGCCAGGCTCGGGACTTGCCCCGGCGCAGTCCCCGGGAGAGCACCAGCAGGACGACGCCGATCGCGGCACCGCCGGTGGTCGCGGCCGCGGGGTAGGCGGCGGGGACGATCTCGTCGATCAGGCGCGTACGGGTCGCGATACCGGGGAGGTAGGCGCTCAGCAGGCTGACCAGCCCGACGACGAAGACGATACGGCTGACCCAGAGCGGCGATCGTAAAGAAGTGAACCAGCTACTCACCTGACCGACGTTACGCCTCTCCTCGGGGCCGCACGAGGGCGGGTTGCATAGTGCGGACAACCCTCAGGAGCGCCTCGATCGTGGCGGACGGCTGGTTGAACAGGCCGGCATGACCGGTGCCGGGCACGAGCTCGACAAGAGCGTTCCCCAG
The DNA here is from genome assembly GCA_025965315.1 of Marmoricola sp. Lineage (GTDB taxonomy): Bacteria > Actinomycetota > Actinomycetes > Propionibacteriales > Nocardioidaceae > Marmoricola. The sequence continues at coordinate 10,725 of JAOPXD010000013.1, read as the reverse complement.
GTGGCTCGCGACCTGGTCGGCCTCGCTCGGGGGGAACAGCGCGTCGTACTCGAAGTAGACGACCGCCGCCGGGACGTCGGGCCAGGCGAGCCCGGTCGTCGACCCTCGATCCGTCCAGCTCTTCGCGACCTGGGCCTGGCCGACCTCCCCGTGCGGAGCGGCCCACTGGTCGTTCTGGTCTGCGAGCAGCTCCCACCACTCGGCGACGAGCTTCGGGTCGATGAGCTCCGGTCCGCCCAGCGAGGTCATCAGGGTCATCAGCCGGCTGAACTGAGCCGGGATCTCGCCCAGGGTTTCCACGAAGGCGTGGTCGACCTCGTTCCAGGCTTCCCGGACGGTCCCGCTGGCTCCGGCGCTCGCCACCAGTACGGCGCCGGAGATGCGATCCGGGTGGCGGCGGGTCAGCTCCTCGAGGGTGAAGCCGCCCAAGGAGTACCCGATGCCGTGACAGGTGTTGATGTCGAGCTCGTCCAGCAGCGCGAGGGCGTCCTCAGCCATCGAGGTCACCGACCAGGGGAGCGGTGGACAACCCGACGGCAGCACTCCTCGGGCGGCGTACCAGACGACCCGGTGACCGGCCCCGACGAGCGCATCGACCAGACCGCAGAGCTCCCACGCCAGCATGGGCTCACCAGACCCACCGAGCAGCAGGATCGTCGGACCCTCTCCTCGGGTCTGGTACGCCAGCGAATGGGTCGGCAGCTCGAGGCTCGGCATGCCCGCCACGATAGCTACGCAGCGGACCGCTCTGCACCCGGCCGGCGGCGCAGCTCAGGTCGCTGGATCGCCGGCGTCAGGTACGCCGAATGATCGAGCACGCCGACGTTGGTGCCGGGAGTGACGATCTCGTCCAACCGGTCGAGGATCTCGTCGGTGAGCCGGACCTCGACACCGGCCAGCAGGTCGTCGAGCTGCTCCATCGTGCGCGGGCCGATGATCGCGCTCGTGACGCCGGGGTGGGCGATCGCGAATGCCATCGCCAGGTGCGTCATCTTGATACCGGTGTCCTCGGCGAGGACGACGACCTGCTCGACGGCGTCCAGGCGGCTCTCGTCGCGGAAGCTGGCGGCCATCATGGTGGCGCGACGCAGGTCGGTCTCCTGGTTCTTGCGGATCCGCCCGGTCAGCATGCCCTTGGCCAGCGGGCTCCAGACCAGGGTGCCCATGCCGTAGCGCTGGGCGACCGGCAGCACCTCGGACTCGATACCGCGGTTGAGGATCGAGTACGACGGCTGCTCGGTGCGGAAGCGCTCGAGCCCGCGTCGTTCGGCGACCCACTGGGCCTCGACGATGTCGGAGGCGGGCATCGTCGAGGACCCGATGGCGCGGACCTTGCCGCTGCGGACGAGGTCGGTGAGCGCCGAGAGAGTCTCCTCGATGTCGGTCTCGGGGTCCGGCCGGTGGATCTGGTACAGGTCGATGTAGTCGGTCTGCAGGCGACGCAGCGAGTTCTCGACCTCGGTCACGATCCAGCGTCGCGAGAGGCCCTGCTCGTTGGGATCGGTTCCCATCGGGCCGTGGACCTTCGTCGCCAGCACCACGTGCTCGCGACGTCCCTTCAGGGCCTTGCCGACGATCTCCTCGGACTCGCCGGCGGAGTACCTGTCGGCGGTGTCGACGAAGTTGATGCCGGAGTCGAGCGCCTTGTGGATGATCCGGATCGAGTCTTCGTGGTCTGGGTTGCCGCCGGCGCCGAACATCATCGCGCCGAGCGCGTACGGCGTGACCTTGATGCCGGTGCGGCCGAGGGTGCGGTACTGCATGAGGAGCTCCTCCTGGCACCGGTGGGTGCCGTACTATCGGATTGAAACGGGACAGTGTCCCGCTTCAATCGAACATACGGGACAGTGTTCCGTTTAACAAGGAGGGCCCGTGCCGCGAGCAGACGCGCAGCGCAACCTCGACGCCCTGGTGACCGCGGCGAAGGCCGAGTTCGCCGAGCACGGCGTGGACGTCAACGTGCGCGCCATCGCAGCCCGGGCCGGCGTCGGGACGGCGACCCTCTACCGACACTTCCCGCAGCGCTCGGACCTCGTCGCCGCGGTCTTCCGGCACGAGATCGATGCCTGCGCAGCCGCGGCACCGGAGCTCGCCGCGGCCAACGAGCCCGACGTGGCCCTCGAGCTGTGGTTGCAGCGCTACACCGAATTCGTCGCGACCAAGCACGGCTTGGCGGCCAACCTGCACTCGGGCGACCCCGCCTTCAGTGCTCTGCCGGCGTACTTCAGCGAGCACCTCGGCCCGGTGCTGACCGAGCTCCTGGACGCCGCGGAGAAGGCCGGGGCGATCCGGGGCGGCATGGACCCGATCGATCTGCTGGGCACGGTCGCCAACCTCTGCATCCCCCCGCGCGGGACCGATGATCCGTCGCGGGCGCACCGCATGGTCGGGCTGCTGCTCGACGGTCTGCGGTACCGCGCTCGCGCCTGACGTTGAGTAGGGTCAGCGCATGGCAGCTGACTGGCGAACCGACCTCGTCGACCGACTCCGTGTGCTCATCGTCAAGGCCGAGCCCGGCGTCGTCGAGGAGGCGAAGTGGCGCAAGGCCTCGAACCCCGACGGCGTGCCGACCTTCTCGTGCGGCGGCCTGATCTGCACGGTCGAGACCTACAAGGACAAGGTGAAGCTCACCTTCGCCAAGGGTGCCTCGCTCGAGGACCCGGACAAGCTGTTCAACGCGAGCCTGGATGCGGGGACGCGCCGCGGCCTGGACATCTTCGAGAGCGACGAGCTGGACGACGACGCCTTCATCGCGCTGGTACGCGAGGCAGTCGCGCTCAACCAGGCCTAGTGTTCTGGCCGTGGACGAGACCCAGCGCGAACCGGTTCCGCGTGCGGACGCAGGCGAGCTCGAGACCGCCCTGGCGTTCCTCGAGTTCGCACGGCACTGCCTGCTCAAGAAGGTCGAGGGACTGAGCGAGGACGATCTCCGCCGACGGCTGGTCCCTTCGGAGACGACGCTGCTCGGCCTGGTGCAGCACTGCGCGGCGGGGGAGCGGTGGTGGTTCGCCCACCACCTCGGCGGGGTGGCTGAGTACGCCGACATCGACTTCTCGATGGTGGTCCCACCCGGGACCAGCGCAGCCGAGGTGATCGACGACTACCGGGCCGCAGTCGTCGAGGCCAACCGGTACATCGCGGCCGCCGGGTCACCGGAGACGCTGACCGCGGTTCCGATCGATGGTGTTCACAAGACCATGCGCTGGGTGCTCGCGCACAAGACCAGCGAGCTGATCCGGCACGTCGGGCACGCCGACATCCTGCGCGAGCAGATCGACGGTGTCACCGGCCGCTGAGGGCCAACCCCAGTCGCGCTGCCGCGCCGATCGCCGTGACCCCGCCGATGATCCTGCGCGCGGGCGTCACCCCGCGCACCGCCTCGTCGAGCCCCCACGCACAGGACGCCACGTAGCTGAGCAGTCGCAGTGTGGTCCGCACCCCCGTGGGCGGACCCGGGACGCGACTGGCGGCCGCGAGCCCCGATGCCGCGAGCGCCTGGGCGTTGGGCGCCTGGCCGAGCACGACGTGGCCCGAAGCGTCCTCGAACCACCAGCGCAACCGCGTCGGCTCCGGCGGACGCTCCGCTGCCCTCATCTCGGCCATCGCGATCCCGGCCGCGAGCTGGTCAGCCACCGGTCAGCCGGCTGCCGGGTAGGGCGCGTCCTTGAGAAGCCGCGCCAGGTGGACCGCGTTCGTGGCGAGCGTCTTGGTCGTCCCCGCGGTCTTCTCCGGGGTGGAGCCGAGGTCGTTGTAGTCCGTGGACGCCATCGCCTCGCCGACCCAGTAGGTCGCCGCGTTGGCAGGAAGCGTGAACCCGGTGTCGTTCAGGGCCTGGGAGATCTCGGCGACGCTGTGGTGGGCGCCGTCCTCGTTGCCGACGATCGCCATCACCGCCACCTTCGGGTACGTCGAGAGCCGGCCCTCGTCGTCGGTCTCACCCAGCTCGGCGTCGAGGCGCTCCAGGGCCATCTTGCAGACCGAGGACGGTTGCCCCATCCAGATCGGCGTGGCGATCAGCAGGATGTCGGCCTCGAGCATCTTCTCCCGGATAGCCGGCCAGTCGTCACCGTCGCCCTCGTCCTTGCTGACCCCGAAGGCGACCTGACGATCGGCGACCCGGATCAGCTCACCCTTGCAGCCGTGCTCGGCCAGGGCGTCGAGCACCTGTTGTCCCAGCAGGGCCGAGCTCGACGGCCCGCCTCCCCGCTTCAGCGTGCACACCAGGCCCAGTGCCTTCAGGTCGCTCATCCCGCTCCTCCAGTCGTACGCCGGAGCCAGCTGCTCCGGTGCTGCCGTGAGGACCTCAGTACCCCTGCGCCCTCAGGCGAAACTCGAGAGCGGAGGCTCGCGTCCGAGAATGATGTAGTAATGTTTCCACATGCATGTGGTAGACGGCGTCGAGATGGTCGACGTGCTCGAGGCGGCCCGGATCGCGTCTCGGTCGCCGGAGACGATCCGGCGCTGGGTGTGGTCGGGTCGCGTCCAGGCGGTCAAGTACGGCACCAAGCTCCTGATTCCTCGCAGCGCCATCACACCGGCTCAGCCCGTCGAGCACGGGAGTGGGCTGACGCTGGCGCAGTGGGCTGCAGAGATCTCCACCCGGGCAGCGGGCAAGAAGCCTTCGCCGGGCCTGACGGCCGCTGAACTGCTGCTCGCCGAGCGCGAGGAACGGAGTTCCGGTGCCGGTTCTTGATGCCAGTGTCGTGGTCGAGTGGATCTCGCCGGTCGCAGATCCGGACGGCCCTGAGATCAGGCTGATGCACCGTCTGGCCCGGGCCGGTGTCGTCCTGCACGCGCCCCACCTGCTGATCCAGGAAGCCGGGAACGTGCTGCTCACCGGAGTTCGACGCGGCCGTTGGACGCCCGCCGAAGCAGACGAGGCGTTCGGCGATCTCGACCGGCTCCCGCTCGTTCGCCATGCGGACAACAACGACCTCGAACGCGCGTGGGAGCTCTCGCGCCGCTATGACGAGCACCCGATCTACGACATGGTCTACCTAGCGATCGCAGAACGCCTCGACGAGGTCCTGGTGACCGCAGACCAGCGCCTTCTCGATCGCGTACGCCGTCCCGGCAGGATCGTCCGCCCCGACGACTGGTCTGCCGAGAGCTAGTCCGGCCTAGCGCGTGAGCACGGGAGCGCGCCGGTACTGCGCCGCCGGGTGGTCGTCGCGGACCCGCTTCTGCCCGGGGCCGTAGAGCATCTCGCGGGTGGTGGTCGACTCGTCGTACTCGTCCCAGTAGCGGCCGCGCTGCTGGAGCTCGGGAACGATGAGCTCGATGAAGTCCTCGAAGGTGCCCGGGGTGACCGCGTAGGCCAGGTTGAAGCCGTCGATGTCGGCCTCGTCGATCCAGCGCTCAAGCTCGTCGGCGACCGTGCTCGGCGAGCCGACGAAGACCGGGCCCATCGCGCCGATCCCGATGAACTTGGCGACCTCGTGCGGGGTCCAGGTCCGGGTCGGGTCGGCCTTGGAGAAGATCTCCAGGGCGAAGCGCGCGGAGTCGGTGTCGACGTACTCGAGCGGCTTGTCCGGGTCGAGCTGGGACAGGTCGACCCCGGTGACGCCGGAGAAGAAGGCGAGGGCGCCTTCGTAGTCGGTCCAGGACAGGTACTCCTCGTACTTGGCCTGCGCCAGCTCGTCGGTCTCGGCGGTGACGATGCAGATCTCGGTCATGATCTTCAGGCTGCGCGGGTCGCGACCCAGCGACTCCGCCTCGGTGCGCAGGTCGTCGACGTAGGTGCGCAGCGTCTGCGGGTTGGGTGCGACCGTGAAGACCGCCTCGGCGTTCTGGGCGGCGAAGCGTCGGCCGGCGCTGGAGGTACCGGCCTGCCAGATCACCGGGGTGCGCTGCGGGGAGGGCTCGGAGAGGTGCACGCCGGGCACCGAGAAGAACTTCCCCTCGTGCTCGATCGGGTGCACCTTGGCCGGGTCGGCGTACAGCTGGGTCTTGCGGTTCTCGAGGACCGCGTCGTCCTCCCAGGAGCCTTCCCAGAGCTGGTAGCAGATGTCGACGACCTCCTGGGCGAGCTCGTAGCGCTCGTCGTGGGAGATCTGCCGGTCATGACCGAGGTTGCGGGCGGCGCCGTCGAGGTAGCTGGTCACGATGTTCCACGCGATCCGGCCCTCGGTGAGGTGGTCCAGGGTGCTGAACCGCCGCGCCAGTGCGTAGGGCTGCTCGTACGTCGCCGAGACGGTGATGCCGAAGGTGAGCTTCTCGGTGACCGCCGCCATCGCGGAGACCTGCATCAGCGGGTCGTGCACCGGGATCTGCATCCCGCGCCGGATCGAGGCGTCGCCGGACCCCTGGTAGGTGTCGTAGATGCCCAGCACGTCCGCGATGAAAAGCCCGTCGAACTTGCCCTTCTCCAGCAGCTTCGCGAGATCGGTCCAGTACGACAGCTTCTTGTAGTCGACCGATCGGTCCTCGGGGTGCGCCCAGAGTCCGGGGGACTGGTGCATGACGCAGGTCATGTCGAAGGCGTTGAAGTGGATGCGCTTGCTGGTCACGGTGCGGCCTCTCGTGGACGTCCTCAGGTCGAAAGTCCAGTATGCCGCTAGAGATTATCTTCAAAAGGGTGCTGCGGGACGGAACAAGCGAGGGCGTGATCGGCGAGGCCTATCACCGGGCTACGCAGGGTCCTCCGGGTTCTCGCCGGGAGCGGTCGGCTCGACGATCGGGTCGTCGGGTTCGCGGACCGGCGGGGCGGTCGGGTTGATCGGGTCGTCGTACGGGCTGGAACTGGCTGTCATGCCGAGCCGGTACCCGATCTGGTTGCAGACATGTGCTCGATCGCCTTCGCGAGATCCGCGCTGAACCGACGTCGCTCCTCCGTGATGCTCTCCGCGCGCAGGACGGCGGAAGGGTGCACGGTCGCCAGCACCCACGTCGGCACGTGACCGCCGCTCTCCGCTGGCCACGCCAGCACCTGGCCGCGCTGCTCGGTGACCCGGAAGCCCTTGCCGAAGACGGTCGAGGCCGCCACCGCGCCCAGCAGCACCACCCCGTCGGGGCGCACCCGGTCCAGCTCGGCGACGAGCCACGGCGCGCACGCCGAGATGTGTCGTACGGCGGGTGCCTGGTGCAGGCGACGCTTGCCACGGGTGCCGTGGTGACGGAAGTTGCTTGACTGCGTTGGTCAGGTAGACGTCGTCCGCCGCAACCCCGAGCTCCTCGAGGACCGACCGCAGCAGAACGCCGGCAGGGCCGACGAACGGCTCGCCCTGCTGGTCCTCGACGTCGCCGGGCTGCTCACCGACGACCATCAGGTCGGCACGCGCCGGACCGCGCCCGGGGACCGCCTGGATCGCGTCCTCCCACAGCTCGCAACCGCGGCAGTCGGGCAGTGCCTTGGCCAGCGCCCGTACGCCGCCGCGGGCGGGTACCCACTCGGCGGCGTCGGGCGGGGGCTCAGACGCCAAGTGCGTCGCGGACTCGGTCGACCATGCTCGCGAACGGGCCGGTGAGGATCTGGGCGGCCGTGGAGCCGGCGACCGCCGGGTGCGGGTGCGTCGGCGCGAGGGCCTCGACCACCCGGAGCCGGGTCCCGAGCTGCTTGCGACGCTCGGGGTCGCAGGCGGCGATCACGGCCTCGAACTCCTCGGTCTCCTCCTTCTCGGCGTGCTCGCCGACCGCGGTCTTGAAGACCTTGAGCGCGACGTCGAACGCCGGGTCGTCGACGTCCAGCGATTCGAGGTGCTTGAGGACCTCGTTGGCCTCAGCCTCCTCCTCGTTGCGCGAGTCGACGACGGCTTCGCCGACGATCTCGACGCTCACCGGGCGCAGGACGATCTCCTCGCCGGTCTCGTGCACGGCCAGCAGGGCGCGGAGCTGGTCGAAACGCTCCTTCTTCAGCTGGCCCCCGCTGGACTCGATGTCGGCGAACAGGTCACGCACCTGCGCGTGCTGCTCGAGCAGGATCCTGATCACGTCACCCTCGGGGAGGGTGGCGGCCCGTTCACGTTCCTGGACAGCGTTGCTCATGGTGTTCTCCTCACGTCGTTGGTCCTCGACCCGTACCCGGGATCACCGTCTCCAAGCAGGGGGGGTGACCTTGGCGTAGGGTCGGGGACGTACGCGGGCCGAGAACCGGGCCCGCCCCACCAGTCACTTTCTCCGCCGCCGCGGGTCGAGCAGGCTCATAGCTCTCCACAGGGGCGAACAATGCTCGATGCGAAGGTGACCCGTGCGTTGAACCAGGTCGCCCGCGACCTGGGACACGCCCGGGAGCTCGACGAGGTGCTGAACACCATCGTGGCTTCCGTGGTCCAGTCGTTGCCGGAGATCGACCACGCAGGCATCTCCGTCACGCACCGCGACGGCAGGATCGAGACCAAGGTCTGGACCGACGACCTGGTCACCGACCTGGACCAGCTGCAGTACGACCTCGACGAGGGCCCGTGCGTCGACGCGATGAACACCGCGATCCCCGGCGACATCGTCCGGGTCGACGACGCCCGCCACGAGCAGCGCTGGCCGGTCTACATCCCGCGAGCCGTCCAGGCAGGGCTGCGGTCGCAGCTCGGCCTCCGGCTCTACACCGAGGCCGAGACCGTCGGCGGCCTCAATCTGTACTCGACGAGCACCGACGCCATCAGTCACGACACCGAGCTGCTCGCCGAGATGTTCGCCACCCACGCGGCCCTGGCCCTCGGTCGCGTCCGCACCGAGACGAACTTCATCTCCGCGATGGGAACCCGGGCGCTCATCGGCCAGGCCACCGGGATCGTGATGGAGCGCTACGACCTCGACGCCGAGCGCGCGTTCGACTACCTGGTCCGGGTCTCCCAGACCAGCAACACCAAGATGCGCGACGTGGCCGCCCAGCTGGTCGCGGAGCGGCAGCTTCCGCAGCAGAGCTGATACTCGGCTACGCGGCCCCGGATCCCACGGGGAGGTCGGGCAGGGGCGAAGGCTCCGTCTCCGGTTCGGGAGTGCTTTCGTGCCCGGGGTCGCCTGCAGGGACGACCTGGGGGTTCTCGACGGGCTCGGCAGGGGTGGTGGTCATCTCGGTCCTCCTCGTGGTGGACCACCCGACGTACCCAGACGCGTCCCGGCGAATCGGGCGTCCTGCGCCGCATGAAGTCGCGCGACCACGGGTACCGCACGAGCATGACGGACCTGGACGAGCCGAAGGACGAGCAGGCAGAACTGCGGACCGAGCTGCCCCAGCAGGCACCGGGCGAGCGCCCGTCAACCGCGAGGACCGAGGCGCACGAGCACGTCGAGGATGTCGACGAGATGTCGGAGCAGTCCTTTCCCAGCAGCGACCCGCCGTCGACCTGGGCGGGATGAGATGCCGAACGTGCTGGGAGAGGGCGTGCTCGCCTCCGACGTCGTCACGGTGGATGCGGTCGTCATCGGCGCCGGCCCCAACGGGCTGGTCGCCGCCAACGCGCTGGTCGATGCCGGCTGGGACGTGCTGCTCCTCGAGGCCAACGATGCTCCGGGCGGTGCGGTGCGCAGCGCCGAAGTGACCGCGCCGGGGTACTGCAACGACCTGTTCAGCGCGTTCTACCCGCTCGCCGCGGCCTCCCCGGTGATCCGCGACCTGGATCTTCATGCTCACGGGCTCGTGTGGACCCAGGCGCCCAGCGTGCTGGCGCACGTGCTGCCCGACGACCGGACGGCGGTGCTCCGGCGTACGCCGACGGAGACCGCCACGGGCCTGGAGGAGTTCGCTCCCGGCGACGGGGACGCCTGGCTCGCGATGTACGACCAGTGGCTCCGCGTCCGGGAGCCCCTGCTCGACGCGTTGTTCACGCCGTTCCCCCCGGTGCGGTCCGGGCTGCGGTTGCTCCGATCGCTCGGAACCGCAGACGCACTCGAGATGGTCCGCCAAGCCGTGCTTCCGGTACGCCGCCTCGCCAGCGAACGCTTCAGGGGCGAAGGGGCCGCGGTGCTCCTCGCCGGGAACGCGATGCACTCCGACGTCGGGCCGGACGCTGCCGGGAGCGGCATGTTCGGCTGGCTCCTGTGCATGCTCGGGCAGGACGTCGGTTTCCCCGTCCCCGAGGGTGGTGCCCAGCGACTGGCCGACGCCCTCGCCTCGCGGTTCCGCGCGGGCGGCGGTGAGCTGAGGACCGGTGCGCGGGTCACCTCGATCGAGGTGAGCTCCGGGCGGGCCACGGGTGTGCGGACCGCTGACGGGACCCGGGTGCGGGCACGGCGCGCGGTGCTCGCCGATGTCGACGCGCCCACGCTGTACAGCAAGCTGATCGGCCCCGAGCACCTGCCGCCCCGCCTGCTCGCCGCGATCGAGCGGTTCCAGTGGGACAACGCGACCCTGAAGTTCAACTGGGCGGTCGAGTCGCCGATTCCTTGGACGGCGTCGGGTGCGCGAGGAGCCGGAACCGTGCACCTCGGCGTCGACAACAACGGTTTCGTCGACTTCGCCGCCGACCTGTCGACCGGCCGCGCACCGCAGCAGCCCTTCGTGCTCCTCGGCCAGATGAGTACGGCCGATCCGACGCGCTCGCCGGCGGGGACCGAGAGTGCCTGGGCCTACACGCATCTCCCGCGGGAAGTCGGCCGCGATGCTGCCGCGGTCGAGGCAGCGTGCGATCGCGTCCGACGGCTCGTGGAGACCCACGCGCCAGGCTTCGCCGATGCGGTGATCGCCGAGCACGTGCAGCGACCGGGCGACCTGGAGTCGGCGGACTCCAACCTGGTCGGCGGTGCGATCAACGCCGGTACCTCAGGTATCCACCAGCAGCTGGTCTTCCG
>JAOPXD010000160.1 GCA_025965315.1 Marmoricola sp. | reverse complement strand
CGGAGGACCGCTTGCCGCGCTTGACCGCAGGAGGCGTCGGTTCCAAGGTTGCGGCCGTCTCGTTCTTCTTGCGGCGACCGCGGGTCTTGGGAGCGGGCTGGACCGCCTCGACAGCAGGAGGCTCCGGCACGTCGCGGACCGCCTGGAACTCCCCGGTGGCCCACGGCTCCAGGGTCAGGCCCTCGTCGGCGACGTCGTCGGCCCAGGTGGTGACCCGGGGACGGTCCGCCTCAACGACGGGTTCGGGAGTCTGTTCGGGTGCGGGTTCGGCGGTGAGGTCGTCCGCCGGGAGGTCGTCCGCCGGGAGGTCGCCCGGGAACTCGTCCTGCGGCGGAACCGGTCTGGGCGCGATGAACGGGACGAAGGGCTCCACCGGGTCCTGGAGGGCGATGTCCGGGACGATCAGGTCGTCGCCCCAGGCCTCCTCGGCCGCTTCCTGGTCGTCCAAGGACTGGCTCAGCATCGCCAAGGGGTCGACGCGGTCGTCGTCGAAGATGAAGTCCTTGGTGGGGCGCTGGGCGGGGGCGTCCTCGGCAGGCGTCGTGAAGGACAGGTCTGCGGCGTTGCTGAGCCGGGGCCCTACGTCGTCGGCGTCCTCGAGACCGTCGAAGGCGACCTTCAGCGGGTCCACCCGGTCTTCGTCGTCGGCTCCGGAGCGAGAATCAGGCTGACCGTCACGGTCGGTGGAATCAGCGTGGTTACCGCGTGCCACGACCCCACCTCGTCTCTCTCCCGTATGCGTCCCAGGTGCCACTCATCGCAGCCTGCACCCTTTCACGTTTGCCGATCGCACGCCGTACTTCGCGATGAATTGTCACACTCCCAGGTGCCCGTCCCGGACCCTGGTCTCCAGCGTAGACCGAGGGGCACCGAGCGGGGGGATGTCGAACCTCAGATCAACGTTGCACCAACGTGTCCGAACAGTTCTCCGCAGGGGGGTGACATGCGGACCAGTCTTGGTAAGGTTTGTGCCAGCAGGTGCAAGTTCCAGCGGTTTCACCGACGCGGTTGGAGTTTGTGATCCAACGGCGTTTCTTCTCCTTGCGAGGCGGGACGACGTATCACCGCATCTGCGAAGAGGCGACCGAAGTGGTCGTCTCTCGCCCCAATAAGGAGAATTACCAGCATGGCTCAAGGCACCGTTAAGTGGTTCAACGCTGAAAAGGGTTTCGGCTTCATCGCGCAGGAGAACGGTGGCGACGACGTCTTCGTCCACTACTCCGCGATCCAGTCCAACGGCTACAAGTCGCTCGATGAGAACCAGAAGGTCGAGTTCGACGTCACGCAGGGTCCCAAGGGCCCGCAGGCGGAGAACGTTCGCGCCATCTGAATCACCCAGCTTCACGTTCTGAGGGCTTCGACCATTCGGTCGGAGCCCTCAGGCAATTGGGTGTAGGAACGACCCAGGGCCCCAACCTGAGGAGGTACGACGTGTCGCCAGATCCGCTCGACGTGGAGTTGACCGACACCGAGCTCCTCGACGAGGTCGACCTGACCACCACCCTGATCGCCGCCGCCAACCAGTCCGAGGGGCCCCTGGGGTCCGAGGAGATTGATCGGTTGTTGGGGTTGGGGTTGGGCTGAGCGACATGCAAATGTCGTTGGTGGGTCCTGTGGGATTCACATCAGCCCCGTCAGCGACATTTGCAGGCGGTACCACCCGGTCCGCTCCCCGGCGTACCGGACCCCGGGGTAGCGCCTCGGCTTGCGCCACCGCCATGATCAGCACCTAGCATGTGTGCCGTTCTGATCCTGCTCTCCTGGAGTTCACCGTGGCGTTGAGGTTCAAGCCAGTCGACACAGCCTTCTACACGTTGTTGACCGCGCAAGCGGTACACCTCGTCGACGGTGCTGCCCTGCTCGCGGAACTGCTGGACGAGGACGTCGATCGTGACGATCTTGCGTCCCGGATGCGCGACGCCGAGCACCAGGCCGACGACACCACCCACGAAGTCGTACGGCGGGTGAACAGCACCTTCGTCACCCCCTTCGACCGCGAGGACATCTACTCGCTGTCCTCGAGCCTCGACGACGTCATGGACTTCATGGAGGAGGCCGTCGACCTCGTCGTCCTGTACGGCGTCTCGCACCTGCCCGACGGGGTGACCGACCAGATCGGCGTACTCCAGCGGTGTGCCGAGCTGACCGCGGAGTCGATGCCGCGGCTGCAGAGCATGAAGGACCTCGAGGAGTACTGGATCGAGATCAACCGGTTGGAGAACGCCGGCGACAAGAGCTACCGGCGGATCCTGGCCAAATTGTTCAGCGGTCAGTACGAGGCCCTCGAGGTGATGAAGCTGAAGGACATCGTCGACTCGCTGGAGCACGCCATCGACGCCTTCGAGAAGGTCGCCAACATCATCGAGCAGATCCACGTCAAGGAGTCCTGACCGGTGACGCTCGCCATCGTGATCGCGGTGGTGGTCGTGGCCCTGGTCTTCGACTACACGAACGGTTTCCACGACGCGGCCAACGCGATCGCGACCTCCATCTCGACGAGGGCCCTGACGCCGCGGATCGCCCTGATCCTCGCCGCGGTGATGAACTTCGTCGGCGCGCTGTTGGGCCAGAAGGTCGCGCACACCGTCTCCGACGTCATCTCCACGGAGAAATTGTCGGCCAACCACGGCCTGGTCATCGTGCTGTCCGGACTGGTCGGCGCCATCGTGTGGAACCTGGTCACCTGGTACTTCGGCCTGCCGTCGTCCTCCACGCACGCGCTGGTCGGCGGCCTGGTCGGCGCGGCATTGGCGGCCGGCGCCTCCGTCCACTGGCACACCATCGTCGACAAGATCGTCATCCCGATGGTGGCCTCGCCGTTGGTCGGGTTCGTCCTGGCGTTCCTGGTGATGCTGTCGATCATGTGGATCTTCCGGAGGCGGAACCCGCACAAGGTCTTCCGCGGGTTCCGGCTGATGCAAACCGTCTCGGCCTCGGCGCTGGCGTTGGGCCACGGTCTCCAGGACGCCCAGAAGACGATGGGCGTCATTTTTCTGTGCCTGGTGATTTCCAAGCACGCCCAGCCCACCGACGGTCTGCCTTTGTGGGTCGTGGTCTGCTCGGCCTCCGCCATCTCGTTCGGCACCTATTCCGGCGGCTGGCGGATCATGCGGACGTTGGGGCGCAAGATCATCGACCTCGACCCGGCCCGCGGGTTCTCCGCCGAAGCCGTCGGTGCTGCTGTCCTGTACACGACGGCGTACGTCTGGCAGGCCCCGATCTCCACCACCCACACGATCACCTCGGCCATCATGGGCGCCGGCGCCACCAAGCGGTTCTCCGCCGTCCGCTGGGGAGTGGCCCGCTCCATCCTCACCGCCTGGATCCTGACCTTCCCCGCCGCCGGTGCTGTGTCCGCGGTGTTCTATTTGGTCATGCGGCATGTTTTCCGGTTGCCTTAGGGGACGGGCCCGCCGTACGGCGACATGCGAATGTCGTTGGTGGTGCTGATGTGACTGCCATCCGTCAATCCACCGACATTCGCATGTCGCCGAACGCCCTGACCCCCCTGTGGATTGCCAAATCACGGGAAGTCCCACCTGGGCCATCCTCCTGCGATGGACCTTCTGAACCACCTCCAACGGGGTGATGGAACGGGTAACAGGGTCGAGCTCGTGGCGCGCTTCGGGCAGGCTGCGCTCGATCGGGCACTGCGCGACCGGACGCTGATCCGCGTCGGGCCGAGGCGCTATGCACTGCCGGCATCCGATCCGTCGGTTCCTCTTGCGATCGCCTGGGGCGGGATCGTCTCCATGCGGAGCGCTGCTGCTCATCACGGCTGGGAGCTGAGACTGTTTCCCGACCGGCCGGACGTGACGTTCCCGCGGGACCGCAACCTGCCGCGATCAGCACGGAGGATGCTGGTCCCGCACTGGTCCCACCTGACCTCGGACGACGTCGTGGACGGCGTCACCAACAAGCGACGAACCCTCATCGACTGCATGCGGATGCTGCCCTTGGAGGAGTCCGTACCGATCGCCGACAGTGCGCTCCGGACCGGCGACGTGACCCCCGAGGAACTGCGTCAGATCGCCGCGAGCATGCGCGGACGGGGCCGGGCGAGGGCCATGGGGGTCGCGGCGATGGCGACCAAACTGGCGAAGAACGCCTTCGAGTCAACCCTGCGTGCGCTGGCCTCGACTGTGCCGGGACTGCACTGCGTACCGCAAATGCCGATCAAGGTAGGGCCGGGCAGGGACAACCATCCGGACCTCGCAGATGTCGACCTTCGCCTGATCATCGAGGCTGAAGGTTTCGAGTGGCACGGAAAGCCTGAGCAGCTGACCAACGACTGTGCGCGCTACAACCGGTTCGTCCTGCTCGGCTGGACAGTGATCCGGTTCAGCTGGTCGCAGGTGATCTTCAAGCCGGCGTACGTGTTGAGGGTGTTGCAGGAGGCTGTGGCCTACGCGCGACAACATGCAAATGTCGCGGATGGGGCCGATGTGCGCGCCGCCTGACCCAGGAACGACATTCGCATGTCCCGTACGCCGACCCTTTACCCAAACCGCCCAGAAATATAAGCCTCAGTAGCTTCCTCATCAGGAACACTGAAGATCTTCTTGGTGGGGTTCATCTCGACCAGGCGGCCAGGTTTCCCGGCGCCGGCGAGGTTGAAGAAGGCGGTGTCCTCGGAGACCCGGGCTGCTTGCTGCATGTTGTGGGTCACGATGACGATCGTGTACTGCTCCTTCAGCTCGTGGATGAGGTCTTCCACGGCGGAGGTCGAGATGGGGTCCAGGGCCGAGCAGGGCTCGTCCATCAGCAGGACCTGGGGCTCGACGGAAATGGCCCTGGCGATGCACAGCCGCTGCTGCTGGCCACCCGACAACCCCATCCCGGGCTTGTTGAGCCGGTCCTTGACCTCGTTCCACAGGTTGGCCTGCTGGAGGGACTTCTCCACGACGTTGTCGGCCTCGGACTTGGACAGCCTCTTGTTGTTCAACCGGAGCCCGGCCAGGACGTTCTCGTAGATGGACATCGTGGGGAACGGGTTGGGCCGTTGGAAGACCATCCCGACCATCCGGCGTACCTCGACGGGGTCGACGTTGCTGTCGTACAGGGACTGCCCGTCGATGAGGACCTTGCCCTCGACCCGTGCCCCGGGGATCACCTCGTGCATCCGGTTCAGGGTGCGCAGGAAGGTGGACTTGCCGCAGCCGGAAGGCCCGATCAAGGCAGTCACGGACCGCGCGGTGATCGTCATGTTGACGCCCTCGACGGCGAGGAAGTCCCCGTAGTAGATGTTCAGGTCAGAGACGTCGATGCTCTTGGCCATGTCGTTTTCCTAATCTCGGCTCTTGCTCAGTGTCCGGTCTTGGGGGCGAAGATCCGGCCAGCCACGCGGGCAGCGATGTTCAGCACCATCACGATGACGATCAGCACCAGGGCTGCGCCCCAGGCCATGTTCTGCAGGATCGACGGGTTCAGCCCCGGCTGGGTGTAGCTGGTGTAGATGAAGACCGGCAACGACGCCATCTGCCCGTGGAACAGGTTGTAGTTCAACGAGTCCGTGCTGCCGCAGATGATCAGCAAGGGCGCGGTCTCGCCGATCACCCGGGCCACAGCCAGGGTCACCCCGGTGATGATGCCGGCCAGTGCCGTCGGGATGACGACCTTGAGGACCGTCTTCCACTTCGGCACCCCCAGCGCGTAGGCAGCCTCGCGCAGGTCGGAGGGGACCAGCTTCAGCATCTCTTCCGAGGACCGTACGACGATCGGGATCATCAGCAGCGCCAGCGCCACACTGCCGCCGATACCGAACTGGGTCCCCGGCCCGACGATCAACGAGAACAGCGCGTAGGCGAAAAGGCCGGCCACGATCGAGGGGATACCGGTCATCACGTCGACCAGGAACCGGATCCACGAGGCGACCCGGGACCCGGCGCTGTACTCGACCAGGTACACGGCGGTCAGCAGGCCGATCGGCACCGAGATCACGGTCGCGCCGGCGGTGATGATCAAGGTGCCGATGATCGCGTGGTAGATACCGCCGGGCTGGCCGACCACGTTGCGCATCGTCCAGGTCAGGAACTTGCCGTCGATCTGACCGGCTCCCTTGGAGATGACCTCGTAGAGCAGCGAGACCAAGGGGATGAAGGCGATCCCCAGCGCCACCCAGATCAGCGAGGTGACCAGCCGGTCGGTGGCGGCACGGGAATTCTCCACGGCCCTCGACCAGGTGGTCAGGCCCACCAGGTAGATCAGTACGGCGAGGATGACCATCCCGGCGAGGTTCCAGCTCAGGCTCATCCCGACGATGGCGGCCGCGGCAACGGAGATGACGCCGGCGATCGCGGGCGCGTACCGGGGAAGCCGGGCACCGCGCAGCGAGGCACCCGTGCTCGGCGCGGTGTCGAGGGTCGTCATGCCTTGCTCCCGGACTCGTAGCGGGACACGATCGCTCGTGCCCCGAAGTTGACGGCGAAGGTGATCACGAACAGCACCAGGCCCGAGGCGATCAGCGCGTTGCGCTGCAGGCCCGTCGAGTCGGCGAAGGTCAGCGCGATGTTCGCGGCGATGGTCGAGGGGTTGGTCGACGAGATCAGGTTGAGGCTGACCACGCCGCTGGCGGACAGGACCAGCGCCACCGCCATCGTCTCGCCCAGGGCCCGGCCCAGGCCGAGCATCGAGGCGGACACGATCCCGGACCGGCCGTACGGCAGGACAGCCAGCCGGACCATCTCCCAGCGGGTGGCACCCAGGGCCAGGGCCGCTTCCTCGTTCAACCGCGGGGTCTGGGTGAAGATCTCGCGGGTGATCGCGGTGATGATCGGCAGCACCATGATCGCCAGCACGATCCCGGCGGTCAGGATCGTCCGGCCGGTGTTGGAGGCCGGGCCGGCGAACAGCGGGAACCAGCCGACGTGCTGGGCGAGCCAGGCGTAGACCGGGATCAGCCGCGGGCCCAGTACGCCGATGCCCCAGAGGCCGTAGACGACCGAGGGCACCGCGGCGAGCAGGTCGACCATGTAGCCGATCACCAGGGCCACCCGCCTCGGCGCGAAGTGCGAGACGGCCAGGGCGACACCGAGGGCCAGTGGCAGCGCGATGATCAGCGCGATCACGGCGGCCAGCAGGGTGCCGAAGACGAGGGGTGCGACGTACGACAGGAAGTTGGCGTGACCCTTGAGGTCCGCGGACTTCGCGCCGAGCGCGGGAGCGCCTTCAACGGTCAGGAAGATGGCAACGCCGGCGAGGGCGACCAGGATGGTCAGGCCGGCGCCCCGGGTCAGGTTGGCGAAGACCAGATCGCCCAAGCGTCGCTTGGGCGATCCGGTCTCCGTCGTCACGGTGGTCACGGAGCGTTGACTCCTGGGATCACTTGGCCGTGATGCCGGCGATGATCTGCGCGGCCTTGGCCTGCAGCGAAGGCGGCAGCGGAGCAGAGCCGGCGTTCTTGCCGGCCAGGGTCTGGCCGTCGGTGCTGACCACGTAGCTCAGGAAGCCCTTGACCAGGTCGGCCTTGGCCTTCGGGTACGTCGGGCACGCGATGACGTACGACGTGAGCATCAGCGGGTAGGCACCGGCTGCGGTGGTGGTCCGGTCGACCTTGATCGCCAGGTCCCCGGCGGTGCGGGTGGTGTCGATCGGCGAGGCCTCCAGGGCCTTGGCGGCACCGTCGGCGGACGGGGCGGTGTAGGCGGATCCGACCTTGACCGAGGCGACCGTGAGGCCACCGGCCTGGCTGTTGTCGGCGTACCCGATGCTGCCGGCGCCGGCCTTGACGGCCGCGACGACACCGGAGGTACCGCTGGCGGCTTCGCCCGACTTCTGCGGCCAGGTCTTGCTGGCCGGAGCCGTCCAGGCGCCACCGGCGGCCTGGGACAGGTAGTCGGTGAAGTTCTGCGTGGTACCCGAGTCGTCCGAGCGGTGGACCGGGCTGATCGCGGTCGACGGCAGCTTGACGCCGGCGTTGGCCGCGGCGATGGCCGGGTCGTTCCACTTGGTGATCTTGCCGGCGAAGATCTTCGCGATCGTCGCAGCGTCCAGGTTCAGCTTGGTGACGCCGTCCAGGTTGTAGATGACGGCGATCGGGCTGACGTAGTCCGGGACCTCGAGGGCGTTGGCGCCGCACTGCTTCTTGGCCTTGGCGACCTCACCGGCGGCAGGGTCGAGGGCAGCGTCCGACGCGGCGAAGTCGAGCGCACCGGTCGTGAAGCCCTGGATGCCCGCGCCGGAACCGGTCGGGTCGTAGTTGATGGTGACGCCGCTGTGGGCGGTCTGGTAGCCGGAACGCCAGGCGTCCATGGCTGCTTGCTGGGCGCTCGAGCCGGCGCCGTGGAGGGTGTTCGTGGAGCCGGACGTGGAGTTGGACTCGTTGCCAGCGCCACAGGCCGAAACGGCGAGGCCGAGGGCGAGAGCAGCGATGGCGGGAGCGCCGACGCGACGGAGGGCGGTGCGGTTCACTTCGTTCTCCTGATGTCTGATGCGACTTGTCACCACCGACGGTAGGAACGCGAAGTGACGCGACCGGCCGTACGACATGAACGGAAGGTGAACGGCAAACCGCCATTTGAGTTCGGCTGAGCGTGGATCCGCCGCAGGGAGACCCCGGTCACGTTCAACGGACCAGGTAACGCTCGGTGGACAGCACATGTCGCTTGCGGTGGTGGCACACGATGATCTCGCCGGGGCTCAACGGCTCCTCGGTGATGCCGAGGAGGTCGAAGACCTTCGGGAGGACCGGCCGGTGGCTGCACAGGACGGCGTTCTCGCGGCTCTCCAGCAGCCCGCGGACGGTCGTGGCGATGGTGACCCGGGTGGCGTCGACCTCGTTGATCCCGGGAACCGCATCGATGCCCAGGACGTGGTCGCGCGCGTACGGCGACAGGGTCCGCAGGCACCGCAGGCTGTCCGAGGACACCACCCGGGTCACCCCGAACGCCGACAGCACGGGGATCAGGCTGCGGGCCTGGAGCCGTCCGACCGCGGTCAACGGTCGCTCGTCGTCGTCGCCCTTCCAGGTCCCCCTCTTGGTGGCCCGGGCGTGCCGCACGATGATCAGCGTCGAGGTGCGCTTGTGCCGCATCGCGACCCGGTCCAGCTGGGCCACGTCGTCGGCGTACGTCAGCAGCTGCCGGGCCTTGTCGAAGCCGAACCAGCCCAGCTCGTCGATCTCCTCGTTCACCGGGTACGACGACGTGTCCGGATCGCCGATGACCTGGCCGATCCAGTACTGGACGGTCTTGGTGCGCCCGCCGGAGATCCCGTACAGCTGGCGGGGGAGCGGGCGGGACAGCCGGATCTCGACCCCGGTCTCCTCGAGGACCTCGCGGACCGCCGTGGTGGTGATGTGCTCGCCCGGTTCCTGCTTGCCCTTGGGCCAGGCCCAGTCGTCGTACTTGGGCCGGTGCACGAGCAGCACCTCGCCGCCGTTGTCCTTGCGGAACACCACCGCTCCGGCAGCGGTGACGTCCGGTTTGCGCGTCGTGTCGGCGACGGCGGGGAGCAGGTCCTTCGGGGCCATGCGGCTAGTCTCACCGGCAGCCGATGATTGGGGAAGCCACCGTGGGGAAACGTCTGCGTCGCGTCGCGGAGATCCTGGTCACCCTCGTCGTCGTCCTCGCCGTCGTGACCGGGGTGCTGAGGCTGGTCCACGACCGGGACCGTACCGACCTGAGCCGCGCCCTGGACGTCGTACCGGCGGCCACGCTGCGGCTCTCCTTCACCGACTGGGCCCAGGTACGCCGCACCCTGCACGTCAAGGACGAGACCTCCCCGGACGCGAAGGCGGTGGCCTCGTTGGTGGGCCGGGCCTACGACGCGGACCTATCAGCGGTCTCGAGCATCGACGACTCGGCTCCGGCGATGCAGAAGTACTTCGGGTTCTCGCCCTCGACGATCACCTGGGAGGCCTACGGGCAGTCCAAGGCCGGCGCCGCGATGGTCGCGAAGATGCCGACGGGCTTCGACTTCAGCAAGGTCCGTGACCACCTGCTGGACGTCGGGTTCAAGCAGCCCTCGTCGACGGACGGTGTCTGGAACGGCGGGGTCGACCTGATCGCCGCCACCGACGAGACCCTCACCCCCGAGATGCAGTACGTCGCAGTGCTCGCCGACCAGGGACTGATCGTCTCCAGCGACCAGGAGTCCTACGCCAAGCAGGCGGTGGTCGTTGCCGAGGGCAAGGCGAAGACCCTGGGTGACGTCGCCTCGACCCGCTCCCTGGTCGACAAGCTGGCCGAGCCGGCCGCCGCGATGATCTGGTCGCGCGACTTCGCGTGCAGCGACCTGGCGATGTCCACCGCCGACCCGGGTGACCAGGACCAGGCCCAGCAGCTGATCACCGCAGCCGGCAAGACCACGCCGTTGACCGGGTTGGTGATGGCGTTCGGCGGCACGGCCGACAAGGGTCGCGCGTTCCGGGTGGCGGAGGGGTTCGAGAGCGGGAACGAGGCCCGCGAGAACCTCCGGGCCCGGGCCCGCCTCGCCGTTGGCCCTGCCGTGGGTCGCGGCGGCAGCTTCAGCGACGACCTGACGCTGACCAGCTCGAAGACCAACGGCGCCGCGGTGATGCTGGACTTCACCCCGACCGCCAGGTCCGGCTACGTGCTGTCGACCTACGACAGCGGCCCGGTCCTGTTCGCCACCTGCTGACCCCCCGATTTCGCCGAGCGGGCGAAAATTGACGCCCGGTCAGCGCCGAGCGGGCGAGAGTAGTTGCCCGGTCAGCGCTTCCAGGTGTTGTAGACGAACGCGACCGCGTTGCGGACCGGCCGCGACGGCGGCGGGTTCTTGTAGGACTCGACGTACCGGTCGATCGCCTTGGCCAGCGCCGCGTCCAGGATCGCCTGGTGGTCCTGGCCGGGCAGGACCTGGTCGGCGACGTGCTGCCACAGCCGGCGGTCGATCCGGGTCCGGTGCGCCAGGAGCTCCGTGGTGGCCGGGTCCAGCTCGGCGGCGAAGTCCGGCCGCATCTTCTTCGGGATGTAGGCCCGCTCGTTGAGCCGGGTGTCCGAGAGCGGGTGCCCCAGCCAGGTCGCGAGGTCCGCCATGAAGCTGGTGTTCTCGACGACGTCGACGTGCGCCATCGCGTCGAGGCGTGCACGGGCCGCCTCGAACACGGTGTCGTCGTCGGACTCGGCGATGAAGTCGTTGCCCGGCATCGCGTCGTTCGGCCAGGCCAGGAACCGCGCGATGGTGTTGTCGGTGTTGGTCGCGGTCAGGGTGTGCTCGAGGTACCCGTGCAGCGGGCGCCAGCCGATCCGGAACGCCTCCGCGCCGACACCCCAGTGCCGGATGTCGAACTCGGTCAGCGCGCGACCGTGCATCCACTGCGAGATCACCCGGACCTCCGGGTTGCGCAGCACGGTGATGTGGTCGGCGTCCGGGAACCGGCCCAGGGTGGTCGCCGGCCCGATGTGCCCGGCGACCAGGGTCGCGTCCGCGGGGATCTCGGTCGGCGACAGGTACATCATGTCGCGCGCGGTGGCGTCGAACGCGTCGAAGTCGTCGTACCCGCCGGCCAGGGACTGGTCCATGCCCTGCACGAACACCGCCGGCTGGAGGGCTTCCTTGAGAGCGGCGATCAGCGAGGTCCCCGCGGTCTTCGGGATGTGGCTGAAGACGAGCGGGTTACCGGGGCCGTACTCGCGCATCCGCGCCTCTTTCTCCTGGACTCGCTGATCTCCGAGTCGCGCGGAAACGACCTTAGCGGTCGCGGCGGCGGTGACGAGCGGCGATCAGCGCTTCCTGGAGGTTGACCAGGGGTTCGTCACCGAGCGGTTCGGCGGCCGTCCAGGTGCCCTCGTTGTCGAGGACCCAGGCCGCCGTACCGGGATCGAAGGCGAGGTCCAGGGTGGCGCCGACCTTCGCGGTCAGGTCGGCCCCGGGGAGCTTGACCAGGACCTCGACCCGACGGTCGAGGTTGCGGTGCATCATGTCCGCCGAGCCGATGAAGGTCTCGGGGACGCCGGCGTTCTCGAACCAGAAGACCCGGCTGTGCTCCAGGAACCGGCCGAGCACCGAACGCACCCGGATGGTCTCGCTCAGGCCAGGAACTCCCGGCCGTACCGAGCAGATCCCGCGGATCAGCAGGTCGACCGGTACGCCGGCCCGCGACGCCCGGTAGAGCTCGTCGATGACGGCCTCGTCGACCACGGAGTTCGCCTTGATCCGGACCCTGGCTGGCAGGCCTGCCTGGTGGTTGACGACCTCGGCGCGGATCCGCTCGATCAGCCCCGACCGGACCGAGTCGGGCGCGACCATCAGCTGGTCGTACTCGGCGTTGCGCGACCAGCCCGACAGGTTGTTGAACAGGTGCGCGACGTCCTCGCCGATGGCCTCGTCGGTGGTCAGCAGCCCGAAGTCCTCGTACATCCGCGCGGTCTTCGGGTTGTAGTTGCCGGTGCCGATGTGGGTGTAGCGACGGATCCCGTCAGGCTCCTCGCGGACCACCATCGCGAGCTTGCAGTGCGTCTTGAGACCGACCAGTCCGTAGACGACGTGGCAGCCCGCCTGCTCGAGCTTGCGGGCCCAGCGGATGTTGGCCTCCTCGTCGAAGCGGGCCTTGATCTCGACGATCACCAGCACCTGCTTGCCGGCCTCGGCGGCGTCGACCAGCGCATCGATGATCGGGGAGTCGCCGGACGTCCGGTAGAGCGTCTGCTTGATCGCCAGGACGTGCGGGTCGGCGGCGGCCTGCTCGATGAACCGCTGGACCGACGTGCTGAACGAGTCGTAGGGGTGGTGCAGCAGGACGTCTGCACGGCGTACGGCCTTGAAGACGTCGACCGGCGAGGACGACTCGACCGGCGCCAGCAGCTTGTGCGTCGAGGGCAGGAACGCGTCGAACTTCAGGTCCTGGCGGTCCAGGTCGGCGATGTCGTGCAGGCCGCGCAGGTCCAGCGGCCCGGGCAGCCGGATCACCTCGTCGTCGCGGACCCCGAGCTCGGAGATCAGCAGCTCCAGGACCCGCTCGTCGATGGACTCCTCGACCTCGAGGCGCACCGGCGGCCCGAAGCGACGCCGGAGCAGCTCCTTCTCCAGGGCCTTGAGCAGGTTCTCGGCGTCGTCCTCCTCCACCTCGAGGTCCTCGTTGCGGGTGACCCGGAAGGTGTGCACGGCCATCACGTGCATGCCCGGGAAGAGTCGCTTGAGGTGCTCGGCGATGACGTCCTCGAGGGGCACGAAGCGCTGGTTGCCGACCGGGACGAAACGGCTGAAGATCTGCGGCACCTTGACCCGGGCGAAGTGCTCCTTGCCGGTCTTCGGGTTCTGGACCAGGACCGCGATGTTCAGCGAGAGCCCGGAGATGTAGGGGAACGGGTGCGCCGGGTCGACGGCCAGCGGGGTCAGCACCGGGAAGACCCGCTCCTTGAAGATCCGCTTGCACAGGCGCTGCTCCTCGCGGTCGAGCTGCTCCCACCGGACCAGCTCGATGCCTTCCGCGGCCAGCGCGGGGATCAGGTCGTCGCGGAACACCCGCGCGTGCCGGGCCATCAGGATCGCGGACTCGGTCGAGATCCGGCGCATCACGTCCTTGGGCATCAGCCCGGAGGCAGCCTTCACCGCGACCCCGGCAGCGATCCGGCGCTTGAGGCCGGCGACCCGGACCATGAAGAACTCGTCGAGGTTGCTCGCGAAGATCGCCAGGAACCGGGCCCGCTCCAGCAGCGGCAGCTCGGTGTTCTCGGCCAGCTCCAGGACCCGCTGGTTGAAGCGCAGCCAGGACAGCTCGCGGTCCAGGAACCGGTCGTCGAAGTCTCCGGTCTCCAGGTCGTCCAGCTCGGGCTCGTACGGCGGGTCGACGTCGAACGGGGCCACCACCCGCAGCGCGGACTCGAGCGGCCCGGAGTCCGGGTCCGACGACGGAAAGCTCTCGGTGGTCATGGGGGCATTCTGACAGCAGCAGGTGAACGGTCGGTGAAGTAACTTGTCGCACATGTCGACGAAGACCGACGAGCTGGTCAGCTCGCTCCAGATCCTGCTGCTCCGCACCCTGATGGGGCTGCCTCCGGGGATCCAGCGCGTGATCCTGCGCAAAGCCGTCGAGCTCGACGGTCAGACGCTTTCGCCGGAGACCCAGATGATGCTCGCGCTGCAGAAGGTCGCCCGCGAGCCCCAGATCGAGGAGCTGCCGCTGGTCGAGGCGCGGAAGGCGACCGACAAGCAGGCCGGCATGGTCGGCGGCAGGCAGCCGATCGGCGCGCTGCGGGACCTGACCGTCGACGGCGCCACCGGTCCGCTGGCCGCGCGGCTCTACATCCCGACCTCGCGCCTGGGCGCCGACCCGGTCCCGACGCTGATGTTCATCCACGGCGGCGGGATGATCTACGGCGGGCTCGACAGCCACGACGCGGCCTGTCGCCACCTGGCCGAGAACTCCGGGGTCCAGGTCCTGTCGGTCGACTACCGGTTGGCTCCGGAGTACCCGTTCCCGGCCGCGAACGACGACTGCTTCGCGGCGTACCAGTGGCTGGTCGCGCACGCCGACCTGGTCAACGCCGACCCGACCCGCCTCGCTGTCGGCGGCGACTCCGCCGGTGGCTACCTGTCGGCCACGACGGCGATCAAGGCCGCCGAGGCCGGGCTCCCGCTGGCGTTCCAGCTGCTGGTCTACCCGTGCACCGACTTCGTGAACCTCTCCGGCAGCCGCAAGCTCTTCGGCGAGGGCTTCTTCCTCAACTCCAGGTTCATGGACCAGGCCCGGGACCTGTTCTTCGCCACCGACGCCGACCGGAGGGACCCGCTCGGCTCGGTCGCCCTGCGCACCGAGTTCCCCGCCGGCATCGCGCCGGCGTACGTGATCACCGCGGGCTTCGACCCGCTCCGCGACGAGGGCGAGGCGTACGCCGACCTGCTCATCGCGCACGGCGTCACCGTCGAGAAGAAGCGGTACCCGTCGATGATCCACGGCTTCTTCAACATGGTCGGCGCCGGGCGTGAGGCTCGCGGCTACGGGCTGGAGATCGCCGCGAAGCTCCGCGACGCGCTGGCGTAGCCGACCTGTGCTGGTTGAGGGGCGGCCAACTTGTGCTGGTTGAGGTGCGGCCGCGCTAGCGGTCGCCTCGAAACCTGGCGAGGGTCTGCGCGGAGGTCACTGGATTTCGAGGCGGGCGCAGCCCGCCCGCACCTCAATCAGCATGCTGCGCGAGGGTCTGTGCGGAGCCGACCTGTGCTGGTTGAGGTGCGGCCGCGCTAGAGGTCGCCGGATTTCGAGGCGGGCGCAGCCCGCCCGCACCTCAATCAGCATGCTGCGCGCCCGCACCTGAATCAGCATGATGCCCGCCCGCACCTCAATCAGCATGCTGCGCGCCCACACCTCAATCAGGCGGTGGCTGCGCCGCGGTACTGGACCTCGGTGCGCAGCGTCGTGAACCCCTGGCGGGTGTAGACCGCGATGGCGGGGTCGTTGTCCCCGTCGACGTACAGGATCACCTCGTCGACACCCTGGGTGGCGAGGTGGCGCAGTCCCACGTTGGTGAGCAGGCCGCCGAGTCCGCGGCCGGCTGCCTTCGGGTTCGCGGCCACGACGTAGACCTCGCCGTACGGCGGGTTCTCGTCGCGGTGCACCTTGGTCCAGTGGAAGCCGAGGATGCTCGGGTCCAGCGGGTCCTCGGACACCGCCAGGAACAGGCCCTTCGGGTCGAACCAGGCCTCGTTGACGCGCTCGGTGAAGTCCTCGTGGGACAGGTGGCCCTGTTCGGGGTGCTGGGCGAACGCGTGCGCGTTGATCTCCAGCAGGGCAGGTTCGTCGGCAGGCTCGAAGGTCCGGACCACGACCCCGTCGGGGATCACCGGCTCGGCCAGCGGGAGCGACGTCGGACGGCTCATGATCCGCAGCTCGCGCTCGCGCGGGATGCCCAGGCGCGCGGCGATCTTCGCGGCCGCCGGGTGGTCGGAGTGCGACCACGCCTCGACGCGGGAGGTGCCGGCGAGTGCTGCGGTCGCCAGCGCCGTACCGACGCCTGCACCGCGGGAGTCCGGGTGCACGGCGAGGTCGAGGATCTGGCCGTGCAGCAGCGCGAACCCGCCGTCGCCGAGCCAGAGCGAGGCGTCGCGCAGGCCGCGGTACTTCAGCTGCAGGCAGGCCTGCTCGTTCAGCGTGATCACGCCGTCGGCGGCGTCGCACGCCTCGGCGATCCGGCGCACCTCGGCTGCCGGCCCGGAGGTGCTCGACGAGTCGCTCTGCCCGTTGAGAAACGTCTCCGGGTCGATCAGTTCGATACTCACTGAGCGGTTACGTCCTCGCGGTCACGGGTCTTGTCCTTGGGCGGCAGCACGAACCGGTAGCCGACGTTGCGGACCGTCCCGATCAGGGACTCGTTCTCCGGACCCAGCTTGGCGCGCAGCCGCCGTACGTGCACGTCCACGGTACGCGTTCCGCCGAAGTAGTCGTAGCCCCAGACCTCCTGGAGCAGCTGCTCGCGGGTGAAGACCCGACCCGGGTGCTGGACGAGGTACTTGAGGAGCTCGAACTCCTTGAACGTCAGGTCCAAGGTGCGCCGGCCGAGCTTGGCGGTGTACGTCGCCTCGTCCACGACGACCTCGCCGCCACGGATGATGTGCGCCTCGGGATCGTTCGGGTCGCGGGAGCCGTCCATCCGTCCCAGCGCGATCCGCAGCCGGGCGTCGATCTCGGCCGGACCCGCGCTCTCGAGCAGGACGTCGTCGATGCCCCAGTCGGCGGCGACGACGGCAAGTCCGCCCTCGGTGACGATCAGCAGCACGGGTTGGTCGGACCCGGTGGTCCGGATCAGCCGGCAGAGGTCGCGGGCCTGGGCCAGGTCACGCCGGCCGTCGATCAGGACGACGTCGGAGGCGGGGGCCTCGAGGAGGGCGCTGCCCTCGGCCGGAAGGATCTTGACCTGGTGCGGCAGCAGCGCCAGACCGGGCAGCACGTCAGCCGAGGGCTGGAGGGCGCTGGTCAGCAGCAGAAGGGTACTCATCGGTACCTCCGCTCGGTCTCTGGTCGCGTCCAGATCTGGCTGATGCGGAAGGATATCCAATATTCAGACCCCCGCGGTGCACAATGTGCCAGTGGTCGGACACATCACACTCCGCTACTGGGCCTCGGCGCGTTCTGCGACCGGCGTCGCGGAGGAGCAGGTGTCCGCGACCGGTCCGGTCGATCTGGCCACGGTGATCGAGGCGGCGGTCGCCCGCCACGGCGGTTCGAAGCGGCTCGCCGAGGTGCTGGCCAGCTGTTCGGTCCTGCTCGGCGACAGCCCGGTCGGTACCAGCGACCGGGCCTCGGTCCAGGTCGCCCCGGGTCAGACCCTGGAGTTCCTGCCGCCGTTCGCCGGAGGATGACGCGGAATGCGGGCACCCGGAATGTTCGGCGATCGACGTTGTTGAGGGTGGCATGAACGTAGGTGCATGGGTCCTGGTCGCAGCGGTCGCGGTCTCGGTGGTGTTCGGCGTCTTCCGGGCGCTGACCGACGGCACCTTCCGCGGCACCCGCAAGGTCCGTGGTGCGACGGAGAACGCTGGAGCCACGACCGCGAGCTCGGTGCTCGCCGAGACCGAGTGGGCCGCCGAGCTGGGCGAGAGCTTCACGCTGCTGCAGTTCTCCTCGGCGTTCTGCGCACCGTGCCGGGCGACCCGCCGGATCCTCGAGGACATCGCCGGTGTCGTGCCCGGCGTGCGCCACCTCGAGGTCGACGCCGAGCACCACCTCGACGTCGTCCGCCGGCTCGGGATCCTGCGCACGCCGACCACGCTCATCCTGGACAGCGACGGGGTCGAGCTGACCCGGGCGACCGGCGCCCCGACGAAGCAGCAGGTTCTCGGCGCGCTGGGTGCCCTCTGAGGCTCTGCCTTGTGAGTTAGGGTCCACGCCATGACCACCGCACCTGCCGACGTCGAGAAGACGATCACCGAATTCCTGAACCGGGTCGACAAGATGCCCCCGAGCCTGACCGCCGATCTCGCGCTGTACGCCGACGGGATCGGCCTGGATTCACTGGAGACGGCGGAGCTCTCGGCCATCCTCGAGGACGAGCACGGCACCGACCCGTTCAACGACGGCGAGATGCCCGAGACGGTCGGCGACATCCTGGCGTTCTACGCAGCGAGCGCCTGAGTTGTCTGCTGTCCCTGATTCGACGCAGCGCGTCGTCATCGTCACCGGCGGAAGCCGGGGGCTCGGTGCCGGCATCGTGCGCTCCTACCTGGATTCCGGCGACCTGGTCGCCACCTGCGCCCGGTCGATCACGCCCGAGGTCGAGGCCTGGATGGCCGACCCGGAGACCGCCGACCGGTTCCTGTGGGCGCCGGCCGACCTGTCCAAGGTCGAGGACGCGGACGCCTTCGTGAAGGCCGTGGTCGAGAAGTGGAAGCGGATCGACGTCCTGATCAACAACGCGGGCGTGGCCCGCGACGGGATCCACAGCCTGTTCTCCGACGACGACATCGACACCGTGGTCGACCTGAACATCAAGGGCACCCTGTACGTCTCGCGCGCGGTCAGCCGCCGGATGCTCGCCCGCCGCAGCGGATCGATCGTCAACATCTCCTCGATCGTCGGACTGTCCGGCTACCGGGGCCTGGCGACCTACAGCGCGACCAAGGCCGCGCTGGACGGCCTGACCCGAGCGCTGGCCCGCGAGCTCGGCTCCCGCGGGATCGTCGTCAACGGCATCGCGCCGGGCTACCTGAGGACCGAGATGAGCCACGGCCTCGACGAGGACCAGCTCAACCAGATCGTCCGCCGTACGCCGGCCGGTCGCCTCGGCGACCCCGAGGACATCGCCCGGGTCTGCCAGTTCCTCACCGGTCCGGGTAACAGCTACCTGACCGGCCAGGTGATCGTGGTCGACGGCGGGCTCACCTCCTGATGTCCAGGATCACGAACGCTGCGCTGATGGCGGCGTACCGGCGCGGGTTCGAGATCCGCAAGCACCCCGCCGTACGCCGGCACAGCATGCTGACCGAGCACCGCATCGACCTGGTGCTCGACGTCGGCGCTGCCAAGGGCGGGTACGGCACCCAGCTCCGGCTGTTCGGGTACGCCGGGCAGATCGTCTCCTTCGAGCCGCTGGACTCGGCCTACGCCGAGCTGAGCGCGTCGATCGCCGGCGACCCGACCTGGTCCGCGCGCCAGGCCGCCCTGGGTGCCGAGGCGGGTGAGGCGGTCATCAACATCGCGTCCAACAGCGACAGCAGCTCGCTGCTGCCGATGGGATCCGCCCACACCGACGCCGCGCCTTCCGTCGGCATGATCGGCTCGCAGACCGTCAAGGTCGAACGGCTCGACGACGTGATCGACGAGATCGCGACGCCGGAGAGCCGGATCTTCCTGAAGATCGACGCCCAGGGCTTCGAGCGCGAGGTCCTCCGCGGTGCCGAGAAGACCCTGGCCCGCTGCCAGGGCCTGCAGCTGGAGCTCTCCTTCATCTCGCTCTACGAAGGCGGGATGCTGATCAACGACGCGATCTCGCTGGCCTACGACGCCGGCTTCAGCATGGTCGGCGTCGAGCAGGGCTGGGCCGCGGACTCCGGCCAGATGTTGCAGGCGGACGGCGTGTTCTTCCGGCTCTGACGTTTCTAAGGTTCCTGTCATCTTCCGGACATACGCGTCCGGTATCGTTCATTACGGCGCGCGGGAGCGCCGTAATGGAGCGTGCTAGAGGGAAGCAAGCACGGGGGTGCAAGGGAGCGTGTTTCGCATGTCGGTCTCGACTGCCCAGATGTCCATGAAGCAACGCGTCGCACGCGTCGTACCGTCCGGCGTCGTCCACGCCCTGGACCGGCTCGCGTTCCGGATCCGTCGCAACCGGATCCGGCTGAGCCACTGGTTCTTCGGCCTGCTCGGCCTGAACATCGTGGCGAAGAAGGACTACTACTCGACGCTGCCGGTCCTCGCCGACATCGAGGCCAGCCGCGAGCGCTGGGACCGGCCCAGCCAGCTCGCCGGGATCGAGATCGACTTCATGTCGCTGGAGAAGAACCTCGGCATCCTCACCGACAACTGGGAGGACGAGTTCCGCGAGGTTGCTCCCGACCACGCTGCCAACGCCGCGAAGGGGTTCGGTCCGGGCTACCCGGCCTTCGACGCCCGCACGCTGTACTACAAGATCCGCGAGCACAAACCTGCGCGCTACCTGGAGGTCGGCTCCGGGCTCTCCACCTACTACGCGAGCCTGGCCGCGGCGAAGAACGCCGATGAGGGCTCACCGATGTCGATCACCTGCATCGAGCCCTACCCGTACGACGCGCTGCGCACGATCGACGGCTTCGACCTGATCGAGGGCTTCGTCCAGGACGTGCCGGTCGAGCGTTTCGAGGAATTGGAGGCCGGCGACGTCCTGTTCATCGACTCCTCGCACGCGCTGAAGATCGACAGCGACGTGGCCTACCTGTTCCTCGAGGTGCTGCCGCGGATCAAGCCCGGCGTCCTGGTGCACATCCACGACGTGCACTTCCCGTACAACACGCCGTACCCGGCGGACTTCTGGCTCTTCGGGGAACGGCCCCCGGTGTACTGGAACGAGGCGATGGTGGTGCAGGCGTTCCTGGCCTTCAACACCGCCTTCGAGGTCCAGCTCTCGACCCCGATGGTCCGGCACTACGACGAGCAGTTCCTGCTCGATCGGTTCCCCGACTACACCGAGCTCGCCGAGGACCCGAACCCGCCGTCCTCGTTGTGGCTGCAGCGGGTCAGCTAGGTGTAGTTCCCCGGCAGGTTGTGAACACGTAGGCCTAGACGGATAGCGAGAACCTCCAGTACGGAGGGGGTTACGACACCAACCCGCCTACTGGAGGTCCTCATGACCCACGCTAACGCCCCGTTGAC
>JAOPXD010000102.1 GCA_025965315.1 Marmoricola sp. | reverse complement strand
TGCCCCCGGCAGGATTCGAACCTGCGACTCCTGGTACCGGCATTCTGCAGAGCCTCGTCGACTGCGCAGCTGGCGTGGTCTTGTGGGTGCCCCCGGCAGGATTCGAACCTGCGACTCCTGGTACCGGAAACCAGTGCTCTATCCCCTGAGCTACGGAGGCGTGCGCCCAGAGCAGAACTCTGCGGCACGAGGCAGAACACTACCGGTCGTAACTCGTGGAAAAGAAACCGGTGCCCGCCGATACGCTTGCCCGGTGAATCCCGCTCAACTCTCCGATGCCATCGTCGCTGCCCTGACCGCTCTGAGCGAGTCGGGCCGACTGGACCTGCCCGAGGGGCTGCCGCAGTCGGTTGCGGTCGAGCGCCCGCGCAGCAAGGAGCACGGGGACTACGCGACCAACGTGGCGCTCCAGCTCGCCAAGAAGGCCGGGCTCAACCCGCGTGAGCTCGCCGGACTCCTGGCCGAGGAGCTCGGTCGGGCCGACGGGATCGCGCAGGTCGATATCGCTGGTCCCGGATTCCTCAACATCACTGTCGAGGCCGGCGCTCAGGGCCAGGTGGCCACCGACGTCGTCGCCGCCGGCACGTCGTACGGCGCCTCCGATGCGTTCGCCGGCGAGAAGATCAACCTCGAGTTCGTCTCGGCGAACCCGACCGGTCCGATCCACATCGGCGGCGTCCGCTGGGCAGCCGTGGGTGACGCGCTCGGACGGATCTTCACGATGACCGGTGCCGAGGTGACCCGGGAGTACTACTTCAACGACCACGGCGGCCAGATCGACCGCTTCTCGGGGTCCTTGCTCGCGGCGGCGCACGGACGTCCGGTGCCCGAGGACGGCTACGGCGGCGACTACATCGACGAGATCGCCAAGAACGTGCTGGCCGATCGCCCCGATGCGCTCGACCTGCCCGACGACCAGGCCCAGGAAGTCTTCCGCCAGGTCGGCGTCGACCTGATGTTCGCCGAGATCAAGCAGAGCCTGCACGACTTCGGTGTGGACTTCGACGTCTACTTCCACGAGGACAACCTGCACACCTCCGGTGCCGTCGACAAGGCGGTCGCCCGGCTGACCGAGCTCGGCAACACCTACGAGCAGGACGGTGCCGTCTGGCTGCGCACCGAGAAGTTCGGGGACGACAAGGATCGCGTGATCATCAAGTCCGACGGCCAGGGCGCGTACCTGTCCGGAGACCTGGCCTACTACCTCGACAAGCGCAGCCGCGGCTTCGACCGCTGCTTCATCATGCTCGGGGCCGACCACCACGGGTACGTCGCACGGATGATGGCGATGTGCGCCGCCTTCGGCGACGAGCCCGGCAAGAACCTCGAGATCCTGATCGGTCAGATGGTGAACCTGGTCCGTGACGGGCAGCCGCTGCGGATGTCGAAGCGCGCCGGCACGGTCGTGACCATCGACGACCTGGTGACCGCGATCGGTGTCGACGCTGCGCGGTACGCCCTCGCGCGCTACTCGTCGGACTCCAACATCGACCTGGACCTGGACCTGTGGGCCTCGCAGACCAACGACAACCCGGTCTTCACCGTCCAGTACGCGCACGCGCGGGTCTCCAGCCTGCTGCGCAACGCCGCTGACCTCGGGCTGGCGGCGCAGCCGCATCCCGACCTGCTCGTCCACGAGAAGGAGGGCGAGCTGCTGCGCGCGCTGGCCGAGTTCCCGCGCGTGGTCGCCAGTGCTGCCGAGTTCCGGCAACCGCACCGGGTGGCCCGCTACCTCGAGGAGCTCGCCGGCACCTACCACCGGTTCTACGACAGCTGCCGGGTGCTGCCCAAGGGCGACGAGGACCCGACCGACCTGCACCGCGCCCGGCTGCTGCTCGTCGACGCGACCCGGGTCGTGCTGGCCAACGGTCTCGGCCTGCTCGGCGTCTCCGCTCCGGAACGGATGTAGTCGTGCGCGCACACGAAGCCGGCTGGGCACACGCCGCCGTATCGGTGCGAGGGCCCGCCTGGCTGCGGGAACCCGCCGACGCCAACGCCCTGGTCCCGCAGCTGTGGTCGAGCACCGCCCGCAAGGTGGACGGTGTCCTGGAGGTCGGGGGAGTACGGCTCACCGACCTGGTCGCCGAGCACGGCTCGCCGGCGTACGTGCTGGACGAGGCGGACTTCCGGGCGCGCGCGACCGCCTTCCGGACCGCTTTCTCGAGCTTCGACGTCTACTACGCCGGCAAGGCCTTCCTCTGCACGACGGTCGCTCGCTGGATCGTCGAGGAGGGACTCTTCCTCGACGTCTGCTCCGGCGGTGAGCTCGCGGTCGCCGTCCGGGCCGGTGTCCCGGCCGAGCGGATCGGCTTCCACGGCAACAACAAGACCGAGGCCGAGCTCGCCGAGGCGGTGCAGCTCGGGGTGGGCCGGATCATCGTCGACTCCTTCCACGAGATCGAGCGCCTCACCCGGTTGACCCGCGAGCTCGGGCGGACCGCCCGGGTGCTGATCCGGGTCACCGCCGGAGTCGAGGCGCACACCCACGAGTACATCGCGACCGCCCACGAGGACCAGAAGTTCGGGTTCTCGATCAGCTCGGGCGATGCCCTCGACGCGGCCCGGCTGATCGCTGCGGTCCCGGGGCTGGAGCTGCTGGGGCTGCACAGCCACATCGGTTCGCAGATCTTCGACTCCTCCGGTTTCGAGGTCGCGGCGCGCCGGGTGCTGGCGCTGCACGCCCAGATCTCCGACGAGGTCGGCGTCGTGATGCCGGAGATGGACCTCGGTGGGGGCTTCGGGATTGCGTACACCACCCAGGACGACCCGACGGACCCGGCGCAGCTCGCGATCGAGCTGACCAAGATCGTGACCGAGGAGTGCAGGGCCCGCGAGATCGCGGTGCCCCGGCTCTCGATCGAGCCCGGCCGCGCGATCGTCGGGCCGGCGATGTGCACCGTCTACGAGGTGGGCACCGTGAAGGCCGTCGAGCTGGACGCGGGCGCCGTGCGCACCTACGTCAGCGTCGACGGCGGGATGAGCGACAACATCCGCACGGCCCTGTACGACGCCGACTACTCCGCGACCCTGGCCAGCCGGTCCTCGGACGCGCCCGTGCTGCTCTCCCGGGTGGTCGGCAAGCACTGCGAAGCCGGCGACATCGTGGTCAAGGACGAGTTCCTGCCCGGCGACCTGGTTCCCGGGGACCTGCTCGCTGTGCCGGGCACCGGGGCCTACTGCCGGTCGATGGCCAGCAACTACAACCACGCCACCCGACCGCCGGTCGTGGTGGTCTCGGCGGGCGTCGCCCGCGTGGTCGTCCGGCGCGAGACCGTCGACGACCTGTTGAGACTCGACGTGGACGAGCTCCAGCCGATGGAAGACTGAGCGCGATGACCACCAAGGAGACAGACAAGCCGATCCGGGTAGCCCTGCTGGGTTGCGGGGTCGTCGGCACCCAGGTGGCCCGCCTGATCGCGGCGCAGGCCACCGATCTGACCGCCCGGGTGGGCGCTCCGGTCGAGCTCGTCGGGATCGCCGTACGAAGGCTCTCTGCCCCCAGAGATCCCAGCGTTCCTGTGGAGCTGTTCACGACCGACGCCGAGGGTCTGGTCACCCGCGAGGACGTCGACGTGGTCGTCGAGGTGATCGGTGGCATCGAGCCGGCGCGCACCCTGATCCTGGCCGCGCTGGGCGCCGGCGCCTCGGTCGTGACCGCCAACAAGGCCCTGCTGGCCGAGGACGGCGCCACCCTATTCGCCGCGGCCGAGGCTGCCGACCGGGACCTGTACTACGAGGCCGCCGTTGCCGGAGCGATCCCGATCCTGCGCCCGTTGCGCGAATCGCTCGCCGGGGACAAGGTCACCCGCGTGCTCGGCATCGTCAACGGCACCACCAACTTCATCCTCGACAAGATGGACACCTCGGGAGCCGGCTTCACCGAGGCGCTCGAGGAGGCCCAGGCACTCGGGTACGCCGAGGCGGACCCGACCGCTGACGTCGAGGGCTTCGACGCCGCGGCGAAGGCAGCGATCCTGGCCAGCCTGGCGTTCCACACCCGGGTGACCGCCGCAGACGTGTACCGCGAGGGCATCGCCGAGGTCACCGCCAGCGACGTCGCGTCGGCGCGCGCGATGGGCTGCGTGGTCAAGCTGCTCGCGATCTGTGCGCTCGAGGAGGGCCCGGACGGCACGGCCGTGTCGGCACGGGTACACCCGGCGATGATCCCGACCAGCCACCCGCTGGCGAGCGTGCGCGGTGCCTACAACGCGGTCTTCGTCGAGAGCGAGGCCGCCGGTCAGCTGATGTTCTACGGCCCCGGAGCCGGGGGAGCCCCGACCGCGAGCGCGGTCCTCGGCGACCTGGTCACCGTCGCCCGCAACCGTCTCAGCGAGGTGCGCGGCGCCGGCGAATCGGCGTACGCCGACCTGCCGATCCTGGCGATGGGCAGCACCCAGACCCGCTACCACGTCCAGATCGACGTCGACGACAAGGCCGGGGTGCTCGCCGCGGTCGCGCTGGCGTTCGCCGAGCACGACGTGTCGATCCAGACCGTCCGCCAGGAGGGTCGTGGAGACGATGCCCAGCTGGTCGTGGTCTCCCACACCGCCAGCGACGCCGACCTGGCCGCCTGCGTGGAAGCGATCCGCCGGATGGCGTTCGTCCGTGACGTGTCCAGCGTGATGCGTGTCGAAGGAGAGCAAGAATGATGGGGGACTCATGACCCACCAGTGGCTCGGCGTGATCGAGGAGTACCGGGACCGGCTCGACCTGCCGCCGAACACGCCCACCATCACCCTGCGCGAGGGCGGCACCCCGATGGTGCGCTCCGACTGGCTCTCCGGCCTGACCGGGGCCGAGGTCTGGCTCAAGGTCGAGGGGAACAACCCGACCGGCTCGTTCAAGGACCGCGGCATGACGGTGGCGCTCTCGGTCGCCGTCGGACAGGGCGCCAAGGCCGTCGTCTGCGCCTCCACCGGCAACACCTCCGCCTCGATGGCCGCGTACGCCGCCAAGGCCGGCATCAAGGCGCTGGTGCTGGTGCCGCAGGGCAAGATCTCGGCGGGCAAGCTCGCCCAGGCGGTCGTGCACGGCGGCCAGGTGATCATGGTCCGCGGAAACTTCGACGACTGCTTGCGGATCTCCCGGTTGCTCGCCGAGGAGTACCCGGTCGCCCTGGTGAACTCGGTGAACCCGATGCGCCTGGAGGGCCAGAAGACCGGCTCCTTCGAGATCGTGGACTTCCTCGGGGACGCGCCGGACGTGCACGTGCTGCCGACCGGCAACGCCGGCAACATCTCGGCGTACTGGAAGGGCTACAAGGAGTACCTCGAGTCCGGTGACTCGACCCGGACCCCGGTGATGCGCGGCTGGCAGGCTGCGGGCGCGGCGCCGCTGGTGCTCGGCGCCCCGGTGGCCGACCCGGAAACCGTGGCCTCGGCGATCAGGATCGGCAACCCGGCGTCCTGGGACCTGGCGATGGCGGCGGCCAACGAGTCCGGTGGCATGTTCCGCAAGGTGACCGACGACCAGATCCTGTCGGCGCAGCGTGAGCTCGCGTCGCGCGACGGTGTCTTCGTGGAGCCGGCCTCGGCGGCCGGCGTCGCAGGCCTGCTGGTCGAGCACGCCGAGGGCGCGGACCTGCGTGGCAAGCAGGTGGTCGTGACGGTGACCGGCCACGGCCTCAAGGACATCGACACCGCGCTCTCGACCTTCACCGATCTGGTGGACACGGTCGTCGATGCCGACGTCACCGCGGCTGCTCGCGCAGCCGGTCTGGACTGACGACCGCGATGTCCGCCTTCGTCAACGGGCCGGTCACCGTCGTGGTGCCGGCGACCAGTGCCAACCTGGGTCCGGGTTTCGACTGCCTGGGACTCGCGCTCGACCTGCACGACCGGCTCACCGCCGAGGTCGTGCCCGATGGCCTCGAGATCGAGGTCGTCGGCGAGGGGGAGCGGAACCTCCCGCGCGACGAGCGACACCTGGTCGTGCGCTCGATGCGGGCGGCGTTCAAGGTGCTCGGTGTCGAGCCGCCCGGGCTGCGGCTGCAATTCGAGAACGCCATCCCGCAGAGCCGCGGCCTCGGGTCGAGCTCGGCCGCGATCGTCGGTGGTCTGGCGCTCGCCCGCGCACTAGTGCTGGACGGCGAGCGTTTCGACGACGACTCGCTGCTGTTCCTGGCCAACAAGCTCGAGGGACACCCCGACAACGTCGCACCGGCCGTCATCGGCGGCTTCGTGATCGCCGGTCAGAACGCCGACGAGGTCTGGGCCCTGTCCGCACCCATCGCCGAGTCGATCGCCGCCGTCGCGTTCGTCCCCCCGACCGGGGTCTCGACCGAAGCGGCCCGGGGCCTGCTCCCGGACGAGATCTCGCACCACGATGCTGCGGCCAACACCGGGAGGGCGGCCGTGCTGGTCGCCGCCCTGGCAGGCGCGCCCGATCAGCTCCTGCGTGGAACCGAGGACTTCTTGCACCAGGGGTTCCGGGCGTCGGCGATGCCGGCGTCGTACGCGTTGGTGCAGTCGCTGCGGGCCGAAGGACTGGCGGCGTTCATCTCGGGCGCGGGCCCGACGGTCCTGGTGCTGGGCACCGCGGCCGACCTCGACGGTGTCACCGCACGCTGCCCCGAGCAGTGGGCCGCACACGCTCTCGCGGTCGACCACGCGGGGGTCAGGGTCGTCGCTTCCTGAGCGGATCTCAGGTGCTACTGTGGAAATGCGTCCAGTGAGATCGCACCGCTGGTCCCTCAGACCAGCGCGACACCCTGACGCACTTCTCCCGATCGGGATCCAACTCCGGACTTCTGCGCAGTGGCAGGCGTTCGAGCCTTATCGGGGCAACCGCACCGTGCCGTCCGATGAGTCACGTACGGCCCAGCACCTGGGGAAGGACCCCGCATGACAGAGACCACCGAGACCACCGCTACTCCGGACGCCAAG
Source organism: Marmoricola sp. (assembly GCA_025965315.1). GTDB lineage: Bacteria > Actinomycetota > Actinomycetes > Propionibacteriales > Nocardioidaceae > Marmoricola. Next base: position 13,568 of record JAOPXD010000102.1, on the reverse strand, counting down.
GGCGGTCCGAAACGAGCGGGAGGCGGGCTGAGCGGCATGTTGCTGCCCGAGCTCAAGCAGGTGGCAGGTGGCCTGGGCATCAAGGCGACCGGGATGAAGAAGGCCGAGCTCGTCGCCGCGATCAAGACGGCTCAGAGCGGTGGCTCCAGGGGAGGCCAGTCGGGCGAGAAAGCCGGCGGCCAGACCCGGACCCCGAAGCGGGCCGAGGCGGACAGCCAGGACCGTGCCGAGGTTGCCGAGTCGACCGAGCGGACCGAGCGGACCGAGCCCGCCGAACGGACCGGGCGTACCGACCGGGCTGAGCGGGTCGAGCGTGAACCGCGCCGCGACGAATCAACGGCGAGCGAGACCTCGGACGACGCCGGCGAGGAGCGCCGCGCCCGCAACCAGAACAACGGCGCCGCCGGTCGGACCCAGAACCAGGACGGACGGGCCAGCGAGTCCAACCAGAACGGCCAGCCCAACCAGAACGGCCAGAACGGCCAGGCCGGAACCGACGACGAGAGCGGTAGCCGCCGGAACCGTCGTCGGCGTGGCCGCGACCGCGACCGGGTGCCGGCGAGCAACGCCGGTCCCCAGCAGAGCACCGGCGGCAACCAGAGCGCCCCGAACCACGGCAACCAGGGGGGTCGGACCAACCGGAACGAGCCCGACCTGCAGATCCTCGAGGACGATGTCCTCGCTCCGTGCGCCGGCATCCTGGACGTGCTCGACAGCTACGCCTTCGTGCGGACCAGCGGCTACCTGCCCGGTACCGACGACGTCTACGTGTCGCTCTCCACGGTCCGCAAGTACGGGCTGCGCCGGGGGGACGCGATCGTCGGCCAGGTCCGGCAGCCGCGTGAAGGCGACCGCAAGGAGAAGTTCAACCCGCTGGTCAAGCTCGACAGCGTCAACGGCGGCGACCCCGAGGCGGCCAAGACCCGGGTCGAGTTCAGCAAGCTGACCCCGCTGTACCCCTCCGAGCGCCTGCGGATGGAGACGACCTCGACCAACATGATCGGTCGGGTCATCGACATCGCCTCGCCGATCGGCAAGGGCCAGCGTGGCCTGATCGTGTCCCCGGCCAAGGCCGGCAAGACGATGATCATGCAGTCGATCGCCAACTCGATCACCACGAACAACCCCGAGTGCCACCTGATGGTCGTGCTCGTCGACGAGCGTCCCGAAGAGGTCACCGACTTCGAGCGCTCGGTCAACGGCGAGGTGATCAGCTCGACCTTCGACCGTCCTGCGACCGATCACACGATGGTCGCCGAGCTCGCCATCGAGCGCGCCAAGCGGCTCGTCGAGCTCGGGCACGACGTGGTCGTCCTCCTCGACGGCATCACCCGCCTGGGCCGTGCCTACAACCTGGCCGCCCCGGCGAGCGGCCGGATCCTGTCCGGCGGAGTGGACTCGGCGGCGCTGTACCCGCCGAAGAAATTCTTCGGTGCTGCGCGCAACATCGAGGACGGCGGCTCGCTGACCATCCTCGCGACAGCTCTGATCGAGAGCGGATCGAAGATGGACGAGGTGATCTTCGAGGAGTTCAAGGGCACCGGCAACATGGAGATTCGGCTGCGGCGCGACCTCGCCGACAAGCGGATCTTCCCGGCGATCGACGCTGTCGGCTCGGGGACCCGTCGCGAGGAGCTGCTGATGAGCAGCGAGGAGCTGGCGATCATCTGGAAGCTGCGCCGGGTGCTCTCGGGCCTGGACGGGCAGCAGGCGCTGGAGCTGCTGCTCGAACGCCTCAAGAAGTCCCAGAACAACCTCGAGTTCCTGATGCAGGTCCAGAAGACCACCCCGACCGCAGGGACCCCGGAGGGCTAATCTCCGGAAGCTCCGGACATCTGCCGCGATCTCGTTATGCTGGCCGCGGTACCGCAGCTGGGGGGCTGCGACCACGTCTGGCACGTTGATCAGCACCCAGGGGGCCCTGCATGGCACGCATCGTGATCGCGGACGACGACGCGGACATCCGCGAGCTGGTCGTGTTCAAGCTGCGCCACGCCGGCCACGAGGTGCTTCCGGTCGCTGACGGTGCGGCCGCGGTCGAGGCGTGCATGGCTGACCGGCCCGACCTGGTCATCCTCGACGTGATGATGCCCGGGATGAGCGGCCTCGAAGCGGCCCGGATGCTGCGCGCCGAGGAGTCGATGGCCGGGGTCCCGATCATCATGCTGACCGCGCGCGCCCAGGAGTCCGACATCGAGCAGGGCTTCGACGCCGGTGCCGACGACTACGTCGTGAAACCGTTCAGCCCCCGCGAGCTCGCGACCCGGGTCGCTGCCGTGCTCGCCGGCCCCGCCTGAGCGGGAACAACCACGCCTGCGGGCGCGTTCTGGTCCAGTACCGCCACCACCGTCGATTTCCTCGGGAACCGTCAGAAGTGGCACAATCCCTGGTTGGCTCCGGTTCACGTCTGCACCCGCGGACGACCCGGCGGTCGATGACCCGAGAGGAACACCATGAAGAAGGACGTCCACCCCGAGTACGTAGTGACCCAGGTGACCTGTACCTGCGGCAACGCGTTCACGACCCGCAGCACCGCGACGAGCGGTTCGCTCCGCTCCGAGGTCTGCTCCAACTGCCACCCGTTCTACACCGGCAAGCAGAAGATCCTCGACACCGGCGGCCGTGTGGCCCGCTTCGAGGCGCGCTACGCCAAGAAGACTGAGTCCAAGTAGTTCCCTCGAACGCCGGTCCCGCCCGCGCCTGATCCAGCTCAGCGCGTCGCGGTGGCCGGCGTTTCGCGTGTTCGCCCCTCAGTCGCAGCCAGGAGCCAGAGATGTTCGAAGCAGTCGAAGGACTGATCGCCGAGCACGTCGAGCTCGAGACTGCGCTGGCGGATCCAGCCGTGCACGGGGACCAGTCGCGTGCCCGCAAGCTCAACCAGCGGTACGCCGAGCTGTCCTCGATCATCCGGACGTACCGGGACTGGCTGCAGCTGGGCGACGACGCGGAGGCGGCTCGCGAGCTCTCCGGCGAGGACGAGGCGTTTGCCCTGGAGGCGGTCGAGCTGGCCGAGCGCAGGGTGGCCGTCGGCGAACGCCTGCGCCAGCTGCTGGTCCCGCGGGAGCCGTCGGACAGCAAGGACGCGCTGCTGGAGGTGAAGTCCGGCGAGGGCGGCGAGGAGTCGGCGCTGTTCGCCGGAGACCTGCTCCGGATGTACACCCGGTACGCCGAGACCCGTGGCTGGTCCACCGAGGTGATCGACGCCAACGAGTCCGACCTCGGTGGCTACAAGTCCGTGACCGTGGCGGTGAAGGCCAAGGGCACCCCGATGCCAGGCGAGGCGCCGTACGCGCTGCTCAAGTTCGAGGGCGGCGTCCATCGCGTCCAGCGCGTCCCGGTCACCGAGAGCCAGGGCCGGGTGCACACCTCAGCGGCCGGCGTGCTGGTGATGCCGGAGGCCGAGCAGGTCGACGTCACCATCAACGACAACGACCTGCGGATCGACGTCTACCGCTCGTCGGGACCGGGCGGTCAGAGCGTCAACACCACGGACTCCGCGGTCCGGATCACGCACCTGCCCACCGGGATCGTGGCCAGCTGCCAGAACGAGAAGTCCCAGCTGCAGAACAAGGAGTCGGCCATGCGGATCCTGCGCGCGCGGCTGCTCGCCGCTGCCGAGGAGACCGCGAACGCCGAGGCGAGCGTGGCCCGACGCTCCCAGGTCCGTACGGTCGACCGCTCCGAGCGGATCCGGACCTACAACTACCCGGAGAACCGGATCTCGGACCACCGCACCGGGTACAAGTCGTACAACCTGGACCAGGTGCTCGACGGTGCCCTCGAGCCGGTGATCGCCTCCTGCGTCGCAGCCGACATGGCTGCTCGGCTCGAGGCCCTCGGGTGATCGGGTCGCGGCCCGTCGAGGAGCTGCTGCGCGAGGCCGTGGCGGCGCTGGCTGCGGCTGGGGTGCCGTCGCCCGAGTTCGACGCGGCCTCGCTCCTCGCCCACGCCACCGGCTCGACGCGGGGGGCACTGCCGCTGATCCGCGACGTCTCCCGCCCGGAGGTCGACGCGTTCGAGGAGCTGGTCGGCCGACGCGCAGCCCGGGAGCCGCTCCAGCACATCCTCGGCAGCGTGGGGTTCCGGTACGTCGATCTCGCGGTCGGGCCCGGTGCGTTCATCCCGCGCCCGGAGACCGAGCTGCTCGCGGGCTGGGCGATCGACGTGGCGAAGGGGATCCGGGGTGACGAGCCCGGGAGCCGACGGGTCCCGGTGGTCGTGGACCTGTGCACCGGATCCGGTGCGATCGCCGCGAGCGTGGCCCACGAGGTCCGGGGCGCGACGGTGTACGCCGTCGAGCTCGACCCCGGCGCCGTCGCCTGGGCCGAGCGCAACCTTGCTGGTACCGGCGTCGAGCTCCGCGAAGGAGACATGGCGGACGCGTTCGACGACCTGGACGGGACGGTGGACGTAGTGGTCTGCAACCCGCCGTACATCCCGCTGACCGAGTACGAGGGCGTCGACCAGGAGACGCGTGAGCGGGACCCGGCCCTGGCGCTGTTCTCGGGCCAGGACGGGCTGGATGCGATGCGGGTGCTCGAGCGGGTCGCGGCCCGGCTGCTGAGGCCGGGCGGAGTGGTCGGTGCCGAGCACGCTGACCTCCAGGGCGAGTCCGCCCCGGGCGTCTTCGCTGGCAGCGGGCGCTGGACCGAGGTACGCGACCACCGCGATCTGGCAGGTCGTCCGCGCTACCTGACGGCGCGACTGGCACGATGATCCCGTGACCACGCGCTACGACCTCTCCGACGAAGACACCCGCGAGACCGCGCTGTCCGCGGCAACGGCGGCTCTGCGGGCCGGATCGCTGGTGGTCATCCCGACCGACACCGTCTACGGCCTCGCGGTCGACGCGTTCGACGCCGACGCCGTGGAGCTGCTGCTGAACACCAAGGGACGTGGGCGCACGATGCCTCCGCCCGTGCTGATCGGGGCGATCGGCACCTTGGACGCGCTCGCCTCGCAGGTGCAGAGCTGGACCAAGGACCTGGTCGAGCACTACTGGCCCGGACCGTTGACCGTCGTCGTGCGGCAGCAGCCGTCGCTCCAGTGGGACCTCGGTGAGACCCGGGGCACGGTCGCCGTCCGGATGCCGCACCACGACGTCGTGCTCGACCTGCTCTCCCGCACCGGCCCGTTGGCCGTCTCCTCGGCGAACCTGACCGGCCGTCCGGCGGCGACGAACGCCGACGAGGCCGAGGAGATGCTCGGCGACGCGGTCGAGGTGATCCTCGACGGAGGCCCGACCCACGACGACCTGCCGTCCACGATCGTCGACTGCACCGGCGCCCGGCCCCGGGTGCTGCGCGTCGGTGCGATCTCGGTGGCCGAGCTCCGGACGGTCCTGGCCGGGAGCGACGTCGTGCTGGACGACCTGACGGCCGAACCCGTCCCGGACGAGGCCGAAGCCGAGGCCGAGACCGAGACCGAAGAGCCCGCCGGGGACAGCCCAGGTGCGTGAGTACCTCCTGGTCTTCCTCGTCTCGGCGGTAGTCACCTACCTGCTGTGCGTGGTCGCCCGGGAGCTCGCGATGCGGACCGGGGCGGTTGCCCAGGTCCGCGACCGCGACGTCCACGCCATCCCGATCCCGTACTTCGGTGGTGTCGCGATGCTCGGCGGGCTCGGGGCAGGGTTCCTGATCGCGCGGCAGCTGCCGTTCCTGAGCCTGTCCCAGCCCCAGATCTTCCACGACGCCGGCACCGTCCTGGTGGGCGGCGCGATCATCTGCGCGGTCGGGGTGCTGGACGACCTGATCGAGCTCGACGCCCTGACCAAGCTCGGTGGACAGATCGCCGCGGCCGGCTACCTGGTGCTCAACGGCGTCCAGCTGTACTCGTTGCGGCTGCCCGGGTTCGGTCAGCTCTCGCTCGACCCGACCCAGGCGATGCTGTTCTCGATCGTGCTGATCGTGGGGACCGTGAACGCGATCAACTTCGTCGACGGCCTCGACGGACTGGCCAGCGGCATGGTCTGCATCGGTGCGGTCGCGTTCTTCGTGTTCTCCTACCGGCTGGCCGCGGCGAACAACCTGACCCTGTCGATCACCGCGGCGCTGCTGTGCGCGAGCCTGGCCGGTGCCTGCATCGGGTTCCTGCCGCACAACTTCTTCCCGGCACGGATCTTCATGGGTGACTCCGGCTCGATGCTGCTCGGCCTGGTGCTCTCCGGCTCCGCGCTGACCCTGACGGGTCAGTTCGCCGGCGTGCAGCTGAGCTCGGGGAGGGAGGCGACCGGCACCGCGCTGGTGATCCTGCTCCCGTTGCTGCTGCCGATCTCGATCCTGGTGGTGCCGTTCGTGGACCTGCTGCTGGCCGTCGTACGGCGGACCCGGCGCGGGCAGATGTTCTACCAGCCCGACAAGCAGCACCTGCACCACCGGCTCCTCGAGTTCGGGCACAGCCAGCGCAAGGCCGTCCTGATCATGTGGCTCTGGGCCGGACTGATCGGTTTCGGCGCGGTGCTGATCAGCCTGTACCCGAGCCCGGTGAGCGTGCTGTTCATCGGCGTCTGGGCGATCGCGACGATGGTGCTCACCTTCGTCGTACCCACCCTTCAGCGCAGCGGGGAATCCCTCTCCTGACCGTCAATTTTTGAACCCGCGGGACTTCGTGCTAATTTTCACAAGCACTCACCACCACAGCCGATGACGACCAGAGAAGGCCGCCATGTCGACACCCTCGCGATGCCTCCCCGGACAGGCGAATTCCGCCCGTCTCAGGCTGCTCTCAGGCTGTGATACGGTCCCTGCGGTGTCGCCCGCTGACGCCGCGCCTCCGGCGCTGAGCAGCTCCCCGGGCTCGCGGGCTCACACCGACACCGACAATGCACGGACGGACCGAAGTGGATGGCCGATGACGCGAGTGGGCAGGGCCTCCGTGGCCGCGACCTCGTTGGTCTCGGCGGTCTGCTCGCCGGTGCGGTCGTCGCAGGGCTCGTCATCGGTCTCGTCGTCGACCACGCAGCCGGGACCGAGCCGCTCTTCACGCTCATCGGCATCTTCACCGGCATGGTCGCCGGTGCCGCTGGTTTCTGGGTCCGCGTTCGCGCCGCTCTGCGCGACTGAGCCGGGGCGCGTCGCATGACCACCGCAGCAATGCCGCCGGCCTCCGGAGGCTTGCGGGCCCTCGCCCGCGACCAGAAGAAGATCGCGTACGTCGCCCTGGTGCTGGTCGTCGCCTCGTTCTGGATCGCCGGTCAGCTCGGCGAGTGGGGCCTCGGGATGTGCATCGCGTTCGGCGTCGCGTTCGGGCTGCTGAACCACCTCGCCACCGAGTTCTGGCTGCTCAAGATCATCACGTCCGGCGAGGAGATCACCCGCAACCAGATGATCCGCGCCACCGTGGTCCGTCTGGTGATCCTGACGGTCGCCGCCGTGGCCGTTGCCGTAGCCTTCTGGCCGACCGGCATCGGTCTGCTCCTCGGACTGGCCCTGTTCCGCTGCATCGCCCTGGTGATGACCAGCATCCCCTTGTTGAAGGAGCTGAAGAAGGCATGATGGGCCTCGCCCCCCTCACGATCGACATCCACCCGGGTGTGCACCCTGAGGGCCACTTCCTCGGTCAGACGCTGAACCTGGACACGATCAGGGTGACGGTGCTCGCCGGGCTCATCGTGATCGCGCTCGGTTTCGCAGCGCGCGCCGCGCTCACCAAGAAGACCGCCGACCACGTCCCGACCAAGCTCCAGCTGTTCTGGGAGCTGATCGTGACCGAGGTGACCACGCAGGTCGAGCAGAACCTCGGCAAGGTCAACCCGTTCGTGGTCCCGCTCGCGGTCGCACTGTTCTTCTTCATCCTGATCTCGAACTGGATCGAACTGGTCCCGACCGAGATCAACGATCACCACCACTTCCTGCCCTCGCCGACCGCGGACACGAACCTCACCTATGCGATGGCGATCATGGTGATGGTCGGGGTCTGGACCTTCAGCATCCGCGAGCGCGGGTTCAAGGGGTTCGTGAAGCACTACTTCGAGCCGGTCCCGTGGATGGCACCGCTCGAGATCCTGCAGGACCTGCTCAAGCCGGTCACGCTGGCGCTGCGACTCTTCGGCAACATCTTCGCCGGCGGCATCATGCTCGCGCTGATCGGCGGCATGGTCAGCCTGGCTCCGGCGCACCTCCCGCTCGGCAGCGTCCTGACGATCATCTTCGGCGTCATCTGGAAGCTGTTCGACACGCTGTTCCTCGGCGGTCTCCAGGCCTTCATCTTCGCCCTGCTGACGGTGCTGTACTTCGGCATGGCAGGCGCGCACGGCAGCCACGATGACAAGCACGACCAGCACGACGCAGAACCCGAGCTCGTGGCCTGACCGGTCGATCCGGTCAGTCCCACCCAGAAGTAACCCAACGGCGCCGAGCCCCGGCGTGGAACACCAAGGAGAGAAATGGCAACCGCAGCAGACAACCTCGACTCCGCCATCAAGACCGCCGGCGCGTTTGTCGGCGGCGGCCTGGCACTCGCCGGTGGCGCCATCGGCGCCGGTATCGGTGACGGCCTCGCAGGCTCGTCGTACATCGAGGGCGTCGCCCGTCAGCCCGAGGCACAGGGTCGGCTCCAGACGATCTTCTTCCTGACCGTCGGTCTCGTCGAGGCGATGTTCTTCATCAACCTGGCCTTCATGGCTCTGTTCGTGTTCGTTCTCGGCAAGTGACCCGAGAGCTCCCGCACGCCCGACAGCACTGAAGACAGGACCTACAGACATGAGCGTCGCCACCATCGCGCCGTTGGCCGAGAAGACACCTAACTTCTTGATCCCCAACGGCACGTTCTACGTGGAGCTGATCGCCTTCGCGATCATCGTGTTCGTCCTGGGTAAGTACGTCATCCCGAAGATCAACACCGCGATGACCGAGCGCCAGGACGCGATCCGGCAGCAGTTCGCCGAGCTCGACGAGGCCAAGGAGAAGGCTCACTCGGCCGAGGACGAGTTCCGCGCGCAAATCGCGGACGCTCGTCAGGAGGCTGCCCGGATCCGTGAGGAAGCCCGGGAGCAGGGCGCGGCGATCGTTGCCGAGCTGCGCGAGCAGGCCCAGACCGAAGCAGCCAGGATCGTCGAGCACGCCCACACCCAGATCGAGGCCGACCGCCAGCAGGCAGTCACCTCGCTCCGCAGTGAGGTCGGCTCGATGGCCACCGAGCTCGCCGGCAAGATCGTCGGCGAGTCGCTGGAGGACCAGGCTCGTCAGAGCCGGGTCGTCGAGCGCTTCCTCGACGAGCTCGACGCCTCGGCCGGGGTGAGCTGATGCTGGGTTCGTCCGCGGCGTCGCTCGCGCGGCTCAACGACGACCTCGTCGCCGCACTCGGCGGCGGGGCCGACGGCGCAGCGCTCGGTGACGGCCTTCTTGCCGCCGCCGAGGTGCTGCGCAGCCAGGTCGCCCTGCGTCGGGCGGTCACCGACCCCTCGACCGAGGCGGCGGCGAAGTCCGGTCTGGCGCGTTCGGTGTTCGGTGGTCACCTCGACGCCGCAACGCTCGAGCTCGTCGCGACCGCGAGCGGTGCCCGCTGGGGATCGAGCCGCGACCTTCCCGACGTGCTCGAGCAGCTCGGCGTGATCGCGATCGTCAAGGCGGCTGACGCCCAGGGCGACGGCGAACGTCTGGAGAACGAGCTGTTCACCTTCGGTCGTACCGTGATCGAGAACCCGGACCTCCGGGCAGCGCTGTCGGACCCGGCTCGCTCGACCGCGGACAAGCAGGACCTGGTCTCCTCGATCCTGGCGGGCAAGGCGAGCCCGGCAACGATCCGCCTCGCCCGGGAGGCCCTCACCGGCACCCACGGCGCGGTGACCACAGCGATCGACGGCTACTGCCAGGTCGCGGCGTCGGCTCGTTCCCAGCTGGTCGCGACCGTCCGGGTCGCTCAGCCGATCACGGACGAGCAGAGCGCTCGGCTCGCGAAAGCCCTCGGCCGGGAGCAGGATCGTCCGGTGCACCTGAACATGGTCGTCGACCCCACCCTGGTCGGCGGCATCCACGTGGAGATCGGCGACTTCATCGTCGACGGCAGCATCTCCGGTCGTGTGGACGACGCCCGCCGGCGGGTAGCCGGCTGAGGCTCGACCGCCTCACCACCCCGAACTTTCAAAGACAGCAGCAAGAGAGTAGGCAAGGAAGATGACGGACCTTTCGATTCGTCCCGAAGAGATTCGTGACGCGCTGGCGAAGTACGTCGCCGACTACAAGCCGGAAGCGGCGAACAAGGAAGAGGTCGGCACCGTTGCCGAGGCCGGCGACGGCATCGCACGCGTGACCGGGCTTCCGTCGGCGATGGCCAGCGAACTGCTCAAGTTCGAGGACGGCACCCTCGGTATCGCCCTGAACCTCGACACCCGCGAGATCGGTGTCGTCGTCCTGGGTGACTTCGACCAGATCGAGGAGGGCCAGACGGTCCGCCGTACCGGCGAGGTTCTGTCCGTGCCCGTCGGCGACAACTTCCTGGGTCGCGTCGTCGACCCGCTCGGCGTGCCGATCGACGGCCTCGGCGAGATCGTCGCCGACGCCCGTCGTCCGCTGGAGCTCCAGGCCCCGACGGTGATGCAGCGCAAGTCGGTGCACGAGCCGCTCGCCACCGGCATCAAGGCGATCGACGCGATGACCCCGATCGGTCGTGGCCAGCGCCAGCTGATCATCGGTGACCGCGCCACCGGCAAGACCACCATCGCGATCGACACGATCATCAACCAGAAGCAGAACTGGGAGACCGGGGACCCGGACAAGCAGGTTCGCTGCATCTACGTCGCGATCGGCCAGAAGGGCTCGACCATCGCGTCGGTCCGCGGCGCCCTCGACGAGGCCGGCGCGCTGGAGTACACGACGATCGTCGCGGCTCCCGCTTCGGACAGCGCGGGCTTCAAGTACCTCGCGCCGTACACCGGCTCGGCCCTGGGCCAGCAGTGGATGTACGACGGCAAGCACGTCCTGATCGTGTTCGACGACCTGACCAAGCAGGCCGAGGCCTACCGCGCCGTGTCGCTGCTGCTGCGTCGCCCGCCGGGCCGTGAGGCGTACCCCGGTGACGTCTTCTACCTGCACAGCCGTCTGCTCGAGCGTTGCGCGAAGCTCTCCGACGACCTCGGTCACGGCTCGATGACCGGCCTGCCGATCATCGAGACCAAGGCCAACGACGTCTCGGCGTACATCCCGACCAACGTCATCTCGATCACCGACGGTCAGATCTTCCTGCAGTCCGACCTGTTCGCGGCCAACCAGCGGCCCGCGATCGACGTCGGCGTCTCGGTCTCCCGCGTCGGTGGTGCGGCCATGACCAAGGCGATGAAGAGGGTCACCGGATCGCTCAAGGTCGACCTGGCGCAGTTCCGCGCCATGGAGGCGTTCGCGATGTTCGCCTCGGACCTCGACGCCGCGTCGCGCCAGCAGCTGGACCGCGGTGGTCGCCTGATGGCGCTGCTGCGCCAGCCGCAGTACTCGCCGTACCCGATCGACGAGATGACCGTCTCGCTGTGGACCGGTACGACCGGTCGCCTGGACAAGGTCCCGGTCGACGACGTGCTGCGCTTCGAGAGCGAGTTCATCGACTACGTCCGTCGCTCGCACGCCGGCGTGCTCTCGGCGATCCGCGACACCAACGACTTCTCCGACGACACCGAGGCGGGACTGGTTGCTGCCTACGACACCTTCCTGACCCAGTTCGAGGCGTCCGACGGTTCCAGCCTCGGCCCGGGTACTGACTCGAAGGTCGACGGCGTGACCGACGAGGAGCTCGGCCAGGAGACGATCGTCAAGCAGAAGCGGGGCTGAGACGTGGCCGTATCGCTGCGTGAGTACCGCGCGCGGATCAAGTCGACGGAGTCGATGAAGAAGATCACGCGTGCCATGGAGCTCATTGCTGCGTCCCGGATCATCAAGGCGCAGCTGCGGGCCAAGCAGGCTTCGCCGTACGCCCGCGAGCTCTCGCGAGCGGTCTCGGCCGTGGCCACCTACTCGAACGTCGACCACCCGTTGACGACCGAGCAGGAGAACCCGACCCGGGCAGCGGTCCTGGTCGTGACCAGCGACCGCGGTCTCGCCGGTGCCTACTCCTCGAGCGTGCTCAAGGAGGCCGAGCGCCTCAACGAGCGGCTGCGGGCCGAGGGCAAGACCGTTTCGACGTACATCTCCGGGCGCAAGGGCGAGGCGTACTTCCGCTTCCGCCAGCGTCCGATCGTGCAGTCGTGGACGGGCTTCTCCGACCAGCCGACGTACGACGACGCCCGCGCGATCGGCGAAGCCCTGATCGAGGCCTTCGTCGCCGGCACGGGCAACGACGAGGCGGAGGGTGTGGACGAGGTGCACATCGTGTACACCCAGTTCCGCTCGATGCTGGTCCAGGAACCGTTCTCGCTGCGGCTGCTGCCGCTCGAGGTCGTCGAGGGCGAGACCAAGCCGGCGGCCGACGACGTGCTGCCGCTGTACGAGTTCGAACCGAGTGCGGAAGCGGTGCTCGACGCACTGCTCCCGAAGTACGTCGACAGCCGCATCTTCCTCGCGCTGCTGCAGGCGTCGGCCTCGGAGCTCGCTGCTCGCCAGAAGGCGATGAAGTCCGCCACGGACAACGCCGAAGAACTGATCAAGAAGTTCACCCGTATTGCCAACCAGGCCCGTCAGGCCGGGATTACCCAGGAAATCAGCGAGATCGTCGGTGGCGTCAACGCGCTGGCCGACGCCACCGCCGGGAGTGAGTGAGAGACATGACTGCCACTGTTACTGAGACTGCAGCTGCCAAGACCGGCGGCGTCGGCCGGATCGCCCGAGTGATCGGGCCGGTCGTCGACATCGAGTTCGCCTCGGACTCGATGCCGGGCATCTACAACAAGCTCGAGACCACGCTGGACCTCCTGGGTGAGACCCGGGTCCTCTCGCTCGAGGTCTCCCAGCACATCGGCGACGGCATGGTCCGGGCGATCTCGCTGCAGCCCACCGACGGCCTCGTCCGCGGTGGCTCGGTGACCGACACCGGCGGTCCGATCTCGGTCCCCGTCGGCGACGCCACCCTCGGCCGGGTCTTCAACGCGCTCGGCGAGTGCCTCAACCTCGAGGAGGGCGAGACGCTCGACGTCAAGGAGCGGTGGGGCATCCACCGCAAGGCGCCCGCGTTCGACCAGCTCGAGTCGAAGACCCAGATGTTCGAGACCGGCATCAAGGTCATCGACCTGCTCGCCCCGTACGTGCTCGGCGGCAAGATCGGTCTGTTCGGTGGTGCCGGTGTCGGCAAGACCGTGCTGATCCAGGAGATGATCGCCCGGGTCGCCAAGGACCACGGTGGTGTGTCGGTGTTCGCCGGTGTCGGCGAGCGCACCCGTGAGGGCAACGACCTCATCGTCGAGATGGAGGAGGCCGGCGTCCTGGGTCAGACCGCGCTCGTCTTCGGCCAGCTGGACGAGCCACCGGGCACGCGCCTGCGCGTCGCGCTGTCGGCGCTGACGATGGCCGAGTACTTCCGCGACGTGGCGGGCCAGGACGTGCTGCTCTTCATCGACAACATCTTCCGGTTCACCCAGGCCGGTTCGGAGGTGTCCACCCTGCTGGGCCGGATGCCCTCGGCCGTGGGCTACCAGCCCAACCTGGCTGACG
>JAOPXD010000086.1 GCA_025965315.1 Marmoricola sp. | reverse complement strand
GCGAGATGGCCGCAGGCAGCGACCTGGATGTCTACAGCGAGGCGAGCCCGCTCGGCACGGCCATTAGCGGGCTGAAGATAGGCGATAATAAGACCTACACAGCACCGAACGGCCGCGAGATCGCCGTCGAAATCCTGAAGGTCGAGACCTTCCAGCCGTAATCAGCTCGCGAAGTCGTTAAAAGTCGACCCGCGGCAGGAAGCCGGCCTCGCGCAGGTTGTGCAGCACGATCTCCGCATGTTCGGGCCCGCGCGTCTCGATGTGGAGTTCGAGTTCGACCTCGCTGATCTGCAGCCCGGTACCATGCCGGGTGTGGAGCACCTCGACGACGTTCGCGTTCGAGTCCGCCACGATCTGTGCGGTACGGGCGAGCTGGCCTGGACGGTCGAGCAGCGGGATCCGGAGCTTCAAATACCGCTCGGATGCCGCGAGGCCGTAACTGATGATGCGCTCCATCACGAGCGGGTCGATGTTGCCCCCGCTCAGGATCGCGACGGTGGTGCCGGTCGCGTGGATCTTTCCGGCCAGGATGGCGGCAACGCTCACCGCACCCGCCGGTTCGACCACGAGCTTCGCACGCTCAAGCAGAACGAGCAGGGCCCTCGCGATGTCGTCGTCCTCAACCGTGATGACCTCATCCACCATTTCGGCAATGATGTCGAAGTTCAGCTCACCGGGCTTGCTCACCGCGATGCCGTCCGCGATCGTCGGGACAATCGTGATCTCGGTCGGCGGGCCGTTCACCAGCGAGCCCGGGTATGCGGCCGCGTTGGCCGCCTGCACGCCGATGATCCGGACGCTTCGTCCGAGTTCGGCTGCCTTCTGCTTCACGGCGCTCGCGACACCGGAGATGAGACCGCCACCGCCGATCGGCACGATGATGGTGTCGACATCCGGTCGGTCCTCGAGGATTTCGAGTCCGAGGGTCCCCTGCCCCGCCACCACATCCGCGTGGTCGAAGGGATGGATGAACACCGCACCGGTCTCCTCCGCGAAGGTCGCGGCTGCTCGCAGGGTCTCGTCGACCACGTGACCGCTCAGTACAACGTCGGCGCCGTATTCGCGCGTGGCGGAGAGCTTCGGGAGTGCGACGCCAATTGGCATGAATATGGTGGACCGGATGCCCAGCTCACGGGCCGCAAATGCGACGCCCTGGGCGTGATTTCCGGCGGAGGCGGCGACGACACCGCGTGCCTTCTCCTCATCGCTCAGGTGCACGAGTCGGTTGTACGCACCTCGGATTTTGTACGACCCGGTGCGCTGCAGGTTCTCGCACTTGAGCCACAGCTGAGCACCGAGTACATCGGAAAGGTAGTGGGAACTCTCCATCGTGGTGGGCTCGACTACCGCAGCGACAGTGTTCCGTGCGGCTTCGAAGTCGGCGAGAGTTGGCCCGACGATGTCCGCGGCAACCCCATCCGACACAGTCGACACTTCACTCATGCGCAGTCCCGTCATTCGTGAACAAGCTGGACATCCCGCACCGGCGGTTTCGGAAACTCGCGCCAGTCGCCCTGCGCAACATATTTGACCATCACGTTGAGCACGGCAACCACCGGCACCGCGAACAGGGCGCCCGGGATGCCGGCGAGGAACGATCCGGCCGCAACCGCGAATACGACGGCGAGGCCGTGGATCTTCACCGCGCTCCCCATCAGCACGGGCTGGAGGAAGTGCCCCTCCAGCTCCTGGACGAGGATGACGACACCGAGCATGAACAGGGCCGCCACGGGGCCGTCGTAGACGAGCCCGACCAGCACCGCGAGCGCGCCGGCGATCACCGCTCCGACCACCGGGATGAAGGAGCCAAGGAAGACGATGATTCCGATCGGGATGAGGAGCGGGAACGGTCCGGCCACGAGGCCGATGATGAATGCTCCGAGCGTTATACCGACGGCATCCACACCGGCGACCGTGATCTGCGCCCGCACGAAGGAGCTGAGCGTTGTCCAGCCGGCCCGACCAGCACCATCGACCGCGGGACGCGCCTTGCGCGGGAAGATGCGAACGACCCAGGCCCAGATGCCCGCGCCGTCGATCAGGATGAAGATCGTGGAGAACAGCGTGAGCAGGGCCCCCGTGACGAGGCTGACCGCCGTGAGGCCCACCGCAGCGGCGCCGTTCAGGAGGGTGGAGCTGTTCTTCTGGATGGCGTTCCCCGCCTGCGTGACGTAGTCATTGAATTGCGAGTCGGTCACCTGCAGGGGCGAGGTCTTCAGGAACTCCTTGAAGTTGTCGAATGCGGTGACGGATCGCTTTTCGATGTCGGGGAGCCCGACCCGCACCTGCTGTATGACCACGAACAGGAGTCCGCCGATGACGATCAGCGCGACCACCAGTGCAACGACGACGGCGAGCCACTTTGGCCATCCCGCCCGGATCATCACGTTTTTCAGCGGGACGAGCAGCGCGGAGATGAGGATCGAGATCATGAACGGGATCACGATCTCTTTGAGCGTGGCGATCAGGAACCCGAAAACGACCAGCATTGCGACGATCGCGAGCAGGCGCCAGGCCCACTGTCCCGCGACCTCGACGCCGACCGGAATGGCTTCCTCGACGGCCTTCTTGCGCTCGGGACCGGTCAGGACCTTGCGAGCACCGGGGGCGGGGGCGACCGGGCGCGGTTTCCAGAGCTTCATCGGCTCAGTCTAGGACGTGCCAGCATCCCGAACCTGCGGGTTGACAGGCGGCTAACTGCTCGGGATGGCGGGAGTCGGCGACGCCGAGATTGCATGGCTCTTGAACCGCAGGAAGACCCCGTCACCGGTCTGCGGGTGCTCGGACACGTCGTGCTGCACCGAGAGCACCGAGTCGTCGGCCAGGCGCACCTGCGTACGGCGAACGTTTCCGAGGAAGCTCGAGGCCACAACGGTCGCCGCGAGACCATCGGGAGCGAACTCGATATTCTCCGGACGGATGAGCGCGGTCACCTGCCCGTCCGGCTGCGCTGCGCCCAGCAGCGGGAGGGTCGCGCCGTGCACGAGCACCGCTCCCCCGCGCAGCTCGCCGGGCACCCGGTTGGTGAGTCCGACGAAGTTGGCGACGAATGCCGAGGAGGGCTGCGTGTACAACTCCTCCGGCGTCCCGATCTGCTCGATGTTTCCGGCGTTCATCACCGCGACGCGGTCGGCGACGGCGAGCGCCTCCTCCTGGTCGTGGGTGACGAACAGTGTCGTCGTACCGACGTCGAGCTGCACCCGGCGGATCTCGTCGCGCAGCTGCACGCGCACCTTCGCGTCGAGCGCGGAGAGCGGTTCGTCGAGGAGCAGCACGCTCGGCTCGATCGCGAGCGCGCGAGCCAGGGCGACACGCTGCTGCTGGCCGCCGGAGAGCTGGCTGGCGAACTTCTGCTTGTGCACGCCCAGCCCGACCAGGTCGAGCATGTCGCCCGCCTTGGTGGAGCGCTGGGCCTTGTCGACACCGCGGAGCTTGAGCCCGAAGGCGACGTTGTCGAGCACCGTCATGTGCGGGAACAGGCTGTAGGCCTGGAACACCATCCCCATGTCGCGCTTGTTGGCGGGGGTGTGGGTCAGGTCCTTGCCACCGACCTCGACGGTGCCCGAGGTGGCCTCGTCGAGGCCGGCCAGGATCCGCAGCGCCGTGGTCTTTCCGCAGCCCGACGGGCCGAGCAGGCAGACCAGCTCGCCCGGCTCGAGGTGCAGGGTGAGCCCGTCGAGGGCCCGGTTGGAGCCGTAGACCCGGGTCAGGTCGGTCAGCTCGACGGCGAGGCCGGCACGCGTGCCGGGCTGTGTGGTGGTGGTCATGGGTGGTTGTTCCCTCCTGGCTGGGGGCGGGGCGAGAGAGACGCAGGGACCGAGGGTGCGGGCGCGACCGGGTCCTCGGTGGCCCCGGTCCGGCGGCCACGGCCACCGAACAGCGAGAGCACCATGAGCAGCACGAAGCCGAGCAGCAGGACGGCGAGGGACGCCGCGACCGAGGTCGTGCCGTCGGCCTTGCCGATGGCGACGATCTGCACCTGCAGCGTCGTGTAGCCCATCAGCGAGGCGATCGTGTACTCCCCGAGCACGACCGCGATGGCGATGAACGATGCGGACAGGATGCCCGACCAGATGTTGGGTACGACGACCCGCATGATCGTCGTCGTCCAGCTGGCGCCGAGCGACCGGGCCGCCTCCGAGAGCGTCTTGAGGTCGATCGCCGACATCGCGGAGTCGAGCGCCCGGTACGAGTAGGGCAGCACCAGGACGACGTAGACGAAGGTCAGCGCCAACGCGGACTCGCCCAGCCCGACGTAGCTGAGGAAGTAGGTCACCCAGTCGTAGACACCCTTGAGGCCGACCACGATGACCAGGGCCGGGATGGTGAGTGGGAGCAGGCAGAGGAACTCCATCATCCCCTTGGCCCACGGGGTGCGAAGCCGTACCCAGATCATGGTGGGCACCAGCACCAGCAGCATCAGGACGACCGTGAACAGGGCCAGCCCGAGCGAGATCAGGATCGCCGAGTAGAGCGCGTCGTCCTGGAACAGGTTTTTCCACGCCTGGCCGGTGCGGCCGCCCTGGATCAGGTTGCGCGTGCTGAAGTCGGCCATCGACAGCAACGGGGTCAGGAAGAAGATCCCGAACAGCGCGAGCAGCGACCAACGCAGCGCCGGGTGCGGGCCCTTCCGGGTCATGGCGCTCACTGCAGCCACCTCGACGTACGCCGGACCAGCAGGTTGTAGGCAATCATCACCAGCGCGACGACGAACACCATCTCCAGGGCGAGTGCGTAGCCGAAGCCGGCCTGGCCGAGCACGACCTCGCTGGTGAGCGCGTTCTTGATCAGCAGGGGGACGATCGGGTTGCCCTGGCTGACCAGGGCCGCGGCCGTCGCGTACGCCGCGAACGCGTTGGCGAACAGCAGCAGCGTCGAGCCGAGGAACGCCGGGGTGAGCAGCGGGAACGCGACCTCTCGCAGGTACTGCCAGCGCGTGGCACCCAGGCTCACCGCGGCCTCACGCCACTCTTCGCGCAGCCCCTCGAGGGCCGGCAGGAAGACGATCACCATGAGCGGGATCTGGAAGTACGTGTAGACCAGGATCAGTCCGGGCAGCTCGTAGAGCCAGCCCGACGAGGCGAAGTTGAGCCCGAGGTGGTCCTTGACCCACAGCGTCACCACGCCCTGGAACCCGATCGTCGCGATGAACGCGAACGCCAGTGCGACCCCACCGAACTGCGCGAGCACGCTGGAGAGCGAGACCACCAGTCGGCGGAACACCGACGTGGGCGGGCTGCTCACGATCAGCCAGGCCAGGACGGCGCCCAGCACGGCACCCACGAGCGCGGTGACGCCCGAGAGCACCACGCTGGTGCGCAGCGTGCGCAGTGACGCGGCGTCGAACAGCGCGCCGATCCGGCCGAACGAGAAGGCCCCGTCGAGGTAGACCGATCCGATCACCACCGAGATGGTCGGGATCACCAGGAAGATCAGGACCAGCAACGAGAACGGCAGCAGCGGCAGCCCGTCGAGCAGTCTCCGAAGAGAGCCGCTCGACGAGCGCCGCTTGGTGCTGATCTCGCTCAGGACGTGGCCTTGGCCCAGTTGGCAGCCAGGTACGTCGCCGCCTTGTCAGCCTGCGCCTGGCTCACCACGACCGGCGTGCCGTTGACCGGCGGAAGGGCGGCGTACGCCGTCTTGTCGATCGTCCCGGCCTTCACCATCGCGTCGGCACGGACCGGGCGGGCACCGCCGCCGAGCCACAGGTTCTGGCCCTGGTCGCTGAAGAGGAACTCCTCCCACAGCCGCGCGGCGGCGGGGTGGGGGGCGTCGGCGTTGACGGCCTGGTTGTAGTACCCCGCGTAGCCGGTGCCCGGCAGCAGGACGACCTTCCAGTTCTTGTTCGCCGCCGTGTTCGCCGCGCTCAGGTAGTCCCAGTCGAAGACGACGGGGGTCTCGCCGGACGCGACGGTCGCGGTCGTCGGGTCGACCTTCAGCAGGTTGCCCGCCTGCTTGAGCTTCTTGAAGAACTGCACACCGGGCTCGAAGTCGCCCACCGTGCCGCCGGACTGCACGGATGCGAGCCCGACCGCCGCGAAGGCGGAGCCGGCCTGGGTCGGATCGCCGTTCAGTGCGACCGCGGACTTGTACACCGGCTTCAGCAGGTCGTTCAGCGAGGTCGGTGCCGGATACTTCGACGAGTCGTACCCGATGGCCATGTACCCGCCGTAGTCCCCGGTGTAACGCCCCTTCGGATCCTTCAGGTCGGCGGGCACGTCGTTCCAGGTGGCCACCTTGTAGGGCGCGAACATCGCGGTGTTCTGCAGCGCGACCGTCAGGCCGAGGTCGAACACGTCCGGCGCGTTGCTCAAGCCCTTGTTCGTCTTC
>JAOPXD010000066.1 GCA_025965315.1 Marmoricola sp. | reverse complement strand
CGCCGCAGTGCGCCGCATCCTGCAGCGCTTCGTGCTGCCCGTGGACCGCGACCTGGACGTCGTACCGCTGTACGTCGACACCGAGGACGCGATGCTCGATGCCGACAAGGAGACGATCGGCACCAACCAGACCGCCCAGAAGGTCAACAAGGCGGCGTCGCGGCAGGCGATCTCCTCGGGCACCAGCCTGCACCCGGACGCGATCCAGGACCGGCACCGGCTGCGCGTCGAGGATTCCCAGCGGATCTCACTGGGCACGTACTTCAACGGCTTCCCGGCCAGAAACAGGCGGCGCTGGACCAACGAATCCACCGGCTCCGGCTCGGTCTCCTTCGACCTGACCCTGACACCGTTCGTCGACGGCGGCTGGTACTGGTTCGACGTGAGAGCCGGCGACGAGGCGGCCGTGATCGAGGAAGCGACCTGGTCCGCCGAGGTTCCGGCCGACCGGGCCGAGGTCGGCTCGGTGACCGTCGGCATCACGACGATGAACCGCCCTGACTTCTGCTCCTCCCTGATCGCCCAGATCGGCGAGGACGCGGACGTCAACGCGCTCGTCGACGAGGTCCTGGTGATGGAGCAGGGCACCCAGAAGGTCGTCGACGACCCCGGCTTCGCGAAGGCGGAGGCATCGCTGGGGACCAAGCTGCGGATCATCGAGCAGGGCAACATCGGCGGCTCGGGTGGGTTCGCCCGCGCCCAGTTCGAAGCGCTCAAGGGCACCTCGAAGTACGTGCTGTTCCTCGATGACGACATCATCGCCGAGCCGGAGAGCATCCTGCGCGCGGTGACCTTCGGTGACCTCGCCCGCCGGCCCACGATCGTGGGCGGCCACATGTTCAGCATCTTCGCCAAGGCCCGGCTGCACAGCTTCGGCGAGATCATCAACCGGCACCGCTTCTGGTGGATGTCCCCGAAGTCCGCCGAGGCGGACTGGGACTTCGGCGCCCGCAACCTGCGCAGCACCCGGTGGTTGCACCGTCGTCTCGACGTCGACTTCAACCCGTGGTTCATGTGCCTGATCCCGATGCAGGTGGTGCGCGACATCGGCCTGAGCCTGCCGCTGTTCATCAAGTGGGACGACTCCGAGTACGGCCTGCGCGCGCAGGCGGCCGGCTACCCGACGGTCTCGATGCCGGGTTCCGCGGTCTGGCACGTCCCGTGGACCGACAAGAACGACGCGCTGGACTGGCAGGCCTACTTCCACCAGCGCAACCGGTTCGTGGCCGCGTTCCTGCACTCGCCCTTCGAGCACGGCGGCCGGTTGATCCGCGAAAGCCTGAACCACCAGCTCAAGCACCTCTTCGCGATGCAGTACTCCACCGTCGAGCTGCGCCACCAGGCGCTGGAGGACGCGCTGGCCGGGCCCGAGGGCCTGCACGCCGTGCTGGGCAGCAAGCTGGGCGAGGTCCGGGCGTTCCGCAAGGGCTGGGACGACGCGGAGCTCTCTGCTGACCCGGACGCGTTCCCACCGGTGCGGCACTCCAAGCCCCGGCGCAAGAGCGACACCTCCGAGATTCCCAGCAAGCCCTCGCAGCTGATCTCGGCGGTGCTGGGTGGGGTCCGGCAGTTCCGGGGGACGCGCTCGCTCTCCCGCGACTTCCCCGAGGCGAACATCCCGGCCATGGACGCCCGCTGGTACCACCTGGCTACGCTCGACTCAGCGATCGTGAGCATGCCGGACGGGACCTCGGCGGCGTTCTACCGGCGCCAGCCTGATCAGTTCAAGGACCTGTTCCGGCGTACGATCGAAATCCACGAGCGGCTCTACCGCGAGTGGCCGGCAATGGCACAGCGGTATCGTGAGGCACTGGCGGAGATCACCTCACCAGAAGCCTGGGAACCGACGTTCGAGGCATCGAAGAAGGACGTGCGATGAAGGCGGCGGACAAGGCAGCCCAGCAGGGCGCACTCAAGGTCGACGAGAACGGGCGGCGGAAGAACGCCGCCCAGCGGGCGCGAGCCCTGATGGAGCGGAAATCGGACTCGATGCCGGTGGTCCAGTTCGTCGGCGAGCGGCAGGAACGGCACGTCACGGCCGAGATGGTCGATCCGGCCCCGCGGGGCGGAATCGTCGAGGTCGCGCAGCAGCACTACCTGCTGCGCCTGATCGTCAGTCGTCAGCTCGCGCAGCAGTACGCCGCGTCGGTCCTCGGCCTGCTGTGGTCCTACATCCAGCCCGGGATGCGTTTCGCGGTCTACTTCTTCATCTTCGGCGTGGTCCTCAAGACCCACCAGGGCACCCCGAACTTCGCGCTGCGGCTCTTCGCCGGCATGGTCTTCATGCACTTCTTCACCGAGACCTGGACGAAGGCCACCCAGTCGATCTGGAACAACCGGGCGCTGGTGCTGAAGATGCGGGTCCCGCGTGAGGTGTTCCCGATCGCCTCGATGCTGACCGCGGCCTACCACACCGGTCCGCAGGTGGTGATCCTGATCGCCTGCTGCGCGGTCGTCGGTTGGCACTTCTCGTTCGCGGCCGTGCTCGCGCTGCTGCTGGGGTTCGCGCTGCTGCTGACCTTCGCGACCGCGATGGCCCTGTACTTCTCGGCGCTGAACGTGCTCTACAAGGACTTCCAGAACATCGTCTCGACGATCACGCAGTTCCTGCACTTCCTGGTCCCGATGATGTACTCGTACTCGGTGATCGCCGCGCTCGGCAAGGACCACCAGGCTGCGTACCAGCTCTACATGGCGAACCCGCTGGCAGAAGCCGTGATGCTGATGCAGCGGTGCTTCTGGTTCCCGACCCTGAACAACCAATCGCAGTTCGCGAAGCAGTTCCCCCCGGACCTGTGGTCGCGCGGGCTGATCATGCTGGCGGTCAGCTGTGTCCTGCTCGTCTTCTCCCAGCGGTTCTTCGCCCGCGTCGAGTCCAAGTTCCCGGAGCGTCTCTGATGGCAGAATCGATCGTGGTGGACCACGTCACCAAGGACTTCACCATGCACTACCACCGCACCCTGAAGCAGATGGCGGTCGCAACGCTGCGCGGACTCCCGCTCAAGGAGGAGTTCCAGGCGGTGAACGACGTGTCGTTCACCGTGGAGCAGGGTGAGTCCGTGGGCCTGATGGGCCTCAACGGCAGCGGCAAGAGCACGCTGCTCAAGCTCATCAACGGGGTGATGCGACCCAACCAGGGCACGATCCGGACCCGGGGCCGCATCGCCGGCCTGATCGCCACCGGCGCCGGCTTCCACCCGCAGATGACCGGACGCGAGAACCTGTACCTCAACGGCGCGATCCTCGGGATGTCGGAGAACGAGATCAACGGCAAGTTCGACGAGATCGTCGAGTTCGCCGGGATCGGCAAGTTCCTCGACACCCCGGTCTCGCACTACTCCTCGGGCATGTACGCACGTCTCGGGTTCGCGATCGCGATCCACGTCGACGCCGACATCTTCCTGGCCGACGAGGTGCTCGCGGTGGGGGACCGGCCGTTCAAGAAGAAGTGCCTGGCCAAGATGCAGGAGATCCGCACCCAGGGCACCACCATCTTCTACGTCAGCCACGCCGCGGCGTCGGTCCGCGCGATGTGCGACCGGGTCCTCATCCTGGAGTCGGGCCACCTGAACTTCGACGGCCCCTGCGACGACGGCATCCGCTACCTCCAGTACGACGACGACGATGACGACGAGAACAGCCTCGAGGGCATGGTCGACGAAGAGCTCGGCGCGGATATCTAACTCCGCAGCTTCCGGGTCGATCGATTCGGGAAATGCATTAAATAACACGGTTGTAATTAGCGAATTACAGATTTGTAATTCGTAGAGAATGCTTGGCAAATGCATGTTACTGGTGTGATTCTTGGGGCTCGTGTGATTCCTTCCCCCTCACACTGGAGCCCTTTTCATGCGTTTGACCCGAGCTCGGTACATCACCATCTGCCAGCAGTTCCTCGTCACGGCGGTCGTCGTGATGGTGGGGCTGTCGGCAGCCGGTGTGATGACCCTGCAGATCGTTTCTCCCGAGGCCCAGGCCCCCGGGACCGATGGTCGCGCCCTCGGTCTGGCGCCGGCGGTCCAGGTCACCGAGGCGCCGGCGGCGACCGCGCCGATCACGCCCAAGGTCCGTGAGGTCAAGGTCGTCGGCGTCGCCTTCAAGGCGCCGGTCGCGCACCCGGGGCTGCGGCTGGCCGTGGTCTCGAAGCCGACCGTCGCGCACGGGTTCGCCACCGTCGGCGTGACCTGGAAGCCCGGGGTCGAGCTCGCCGAGAACCAGATCAAGATCCAGGTCCGCACCCTCAAGCACGGTGCCTGGTCGGGCTGGACCAAGATCGCCTACCACGACGACCACGGTCCGGACGCCGGTACCGAGGAGGCCGCCCGGGCGACCAGGCCCGGCACCGACCCGCTCGTGATCGGGAACGTCGACCAGGTCCAGATGCGGGCCTTCACCGCGACCGGCACGGCCCCGGCCGACCTCGAGCTCGCGGTCATCGACCCGGGCACGGGCAAGGTCACCCGCCAGAGCGCGGCGATCAACACCGCAGATCTTCCTGCCAGCGACCGGAACGCGACCAGTGCGCCGCCGATCGAGTCGACAGCAGGTATGGGGGGAACCGGGGAGGTTGCGGTCAGCGGGGATGCGGCCGCAACCTCCGCCGGCCCTGGGTCGTCCGACATCTCGCTCGCGGCGATGAAGGTCGCTCCCAAGCCGCTGATCTACTCCCGTGCGCAGTGGGGCGCCAACGAGTCGATGCGGGACAAGAGCTCGCTGCACTACGGCACCATCGAGACCGGTTTCATCCACCACACGGTGAACGCGAACAACTACACGCCCGACGAGGTCCCGGCCCTGATCCGGGGGATCTACGCGTACCACACGCAGTCGCGCGGCTGGTCCGACATCGGCTACAACTTCCTGGTCGACCGCTTCGGCCGGATCTGGGAAGGCCGCTACGGCGGCGTCGACCGCCCGGTCGTCGGAGCGCACACGCTCGGCTACAACGAGTACTCGTTCGCGATGTCGGCGATCGGCAACTTCGACATCGCCGAGCCCCCGCAGGCCGTCCTGGACGCCTACGCACGCCTGTTCGCGTGGAAGCTCTCGCTCTACAACATCCCGGCGACGGCTACCCACCTGTGGGTCAAGGACCGCTACCTGAACGCGATCAACGGACACCGCGACGTCGGCCAGACCGCCTGTCCGGGGCGCTACCTGTACGCCAAGATCCCGTCGATCCGCACCGCCGCGCAGCTCATCCAGAACAACGCCCAGCTCGCAGCCGACCCGGTGGACCGCCCGATGATCGCGGCCCCGACCGGCCTGGTGGCGCCGACCACGAAGCCGCGGGCCGCCGTTGCTCAGCCGCCGCTGACGCTGCCGGCCCGAACCTCGCTGGCCGGGAACAGCTGGCCGGACCTGCTGGTCAAGTCGGCGCGCACCGGAGCGATCCAGGTCGTCCCGACCCTCGGCATCCGCGCGTACGCCGGTCGGATCGTCAGTCCCGGCGACTGGTCGGTGATGAACCTGATCACCGGCGTCGGCGACGTCACCGGTGACGGCAAGTCCGACGTGCTGGCCCGGAACCGGAAGACCGGCATCGCCCGGATCTTCCCCGGCGACGGCCTCGGGCACGTCTCCCGCACCGGCATCGCGCCGACCACCGCCTTCAAGTCGGTCACCTCGCTGACCGCCGTGCTCGACTTCAACCGCGACGGTAGGAACGACGTGGTCGGGGTCGACCGGAAGAGCGGCGCGCTGATGCTGTTCCCGGGCGCCGGCAGCGGGACCTTCGGGGCTCCGGTCGTGCTGAAGAAGACCTGGCCCTACGTGCACACCGCCGGTGTCGGCGACTTCAACGGCGACGGACAGCCGGACCTGATGGTGATCGCGGCCGACAACACCGTCTCGCTGGTCCCGGGCGCGAACCACGGGAAGTCGCTCGGCAAGCCGCAGCGCCTCGGCGCCCCGGCGGCCAGGATCAGCAACATCCTCGGGTGGGGCGACCTGACCGGTGACGGTCACAGCGACCTGATGGTCCGGTACGCCGGCAACGGCCAGAGCACGATCTACGCCGGCACCGGCACCGGCAGGACCGGGCAGAAGTTCGGCCCGTTCACCACGCTGAGCGGGCTGACGAAGGCCTCGCTCGCACCGATGGTCGGAACCCGTGCGGCGGACTTCATCGGCCGCGACTCCACGGGCCACCTCGTCGTCGTACCGAACAACGGCATGTCCAACGTCGCCGCGCCGCTGCCGACCAACCTCAAGGTGCCGACGGCGACGCAGGTCATCGACGCGGGCGACTGGAACCGGGACGGCAAGGCCGACGTGATCGTCCGGACCGCGAACGGGTCGAGCGCCGGCGGACTGCTGGTCCTCTACCCGGGCCTCGGTAACGGGAAGTTCGGCCAGCCCCGCTCGCTGGGCACCGGCTGGAAGACCGTGAAGCGGCTGACCGCGGTCGGCGACGTCACCGGGGACGGCTACCCCGATCTGATGGGTCGGGTCGGGTCGGGCCCGGTCACGATCTTCCCCGGCAACGGGAACAAGGCCTTCAAGGCACCAGTACTTGCCCCAGCAACGCTGCGGACGTTCAACCAGATCGGCCCGAACGCGTGGCCGGCCAACGGTCACGCGTTCGTCTCCGCCGACGGTTCGTTCGTGCCGTTCGTCGGAAGCGATCTGGGGTCCGCCCTGCGGGCGGCGAACGGCCAGGTGGATCCGGACTACGACTCGTACGTCGGCGTCGGTGACGTCAACGGCGACGGCGTGGCCGACCTCCTGGTCAGGGAGAAGGGAACCGGCACGATCTGGCTGCTCCCGGGGAAGGCATCCGGTGGGTTCGCCCCGCGGATGTGGGTGGCAGACGGATTTGCCGGCTACCAGCTGATCAGCTGATCGGCTGGGTCGCCCGCACGGCAGCGGTGGCCCGCTCATTCTGGGAGTGAGCGGGCCACCTGCTCTCGTCGGCGTGCGCGACGACGACGAGCGAGCCGGAGCCGGTCAGCAGCCCGGCGACCAGGCTGCTGCCCTGCGCCGAGAGCGGGTCGAGGTCGGTGATCACCCGTCGGTCGTCCGGAGCCTCGTCGAGGACGGCGGGCTCGAGCGGGGAGAACACGTCGCTCTGGCCGGCCCAGAGCTTGCCGTGGTCCAGGACGCCGTCCGGGAGCGGGTCGGCGAACGGGACCGCGAACGGACGCAGGGCGCACGCCATCCTCAGGGTCGCGTCGCCGGTGCTGCCGTTGGCCAGGGCATCGGGTCCCAGGATCGCGACCGGCGCGGTCCGGTCCAGGGTGAGCCCGCTCATCCAGAGACCGCCCAGGAACACCGTGCCGAGCCAGTGCGGCGGCAGGTCGATCCGCAGGTCGTCGCCGGGGTCGAGCATGAGCTCGTCGGCGTACAGGTTGGCGGTCTTGGAGACCCAGTTGGCCCAGGTCTTCACCGACAGCTCGGTGCGCTCCCCGGAGGCGTCGTCGTAGAACGTCACGAACGGCTGGCCCGGGTCGGAGGCGAGTCGGCGGGCGAGCAGATCGGGAAAGGCAGTCACGCCGGACACCGTATCCACACCGTCGGTCGCCGCAGGGCATGATTCGGCCCATGGATGAGAAGCTCTGGGCCGTCGTACCTGCTGGTGGAGCCGGGACCCGGCTCTGGCCGCTCTCCCGTGCCGGCCATCCCAAGTTCCTGCACGATCTCGGCGGATCCGGTCGGACGTTGCTCCAGGCGACCTACGACCGGCTCGAGCCGCTGGTCGGCGACCGGCTGCTGGTGGTCACCGGCGCAGCGCACCAGGACGCCGTCCGCGCTCAGCTCGACGGGCTCGCCGCGGACCGCGTGATCGCCGAGCCGAGCCCGCGGGACTCGATGGCAGCGATCGGTCTGGCCGCAGCGATCATCGAACGCCAGGACCCGGACGCCGTCCTGGGATCCTTCGCCGCCGACCACGTCATCGCCGACCCGGAGGCGTTCCGTGCCTGCGTCGCCGAAGCCGCCGAGGTCGCCCGTACCGGGGTCCTGGTGACCCTGGGTATCGAGCCGGACTTCCCCTCGACCGCCTTCGGCTACATCCACCTCGGCGAGCGGCTGGCCGGTTTCGCGACCGCGCACGCGGTGGCCGGGTTCGTCGAGAAGCCCGACGCGGAGACCGCGACGGCGTACCTCGCGACCGGTGAGTACCGCTGGAACGCCGGCATGTTCGTGGCCCGCGCGAGCGTGCTGCTCGACCTGCTGGCCGTGGAGCACCCCGACCTCGCCCGGGACCTGCGGCTGCTGGCCGCCGAACCCGAGCGGATGGACGAGCTCTGGCCCGGTCTGACCAAGATCGCCATCGACCACGCGATCGCCGAACCGGCTGCCGCCGCCGGTCAGGTCGCCGTCGTCCCGGGTTCGTTCGGCTGGGAGGACATCGGCGACTTCGAGGCGCTGACCGACCTGCTCGGCGACGGGGGCGTCCGCGTCCTCGGCGATGCCGGCCTGGTGATCGCCCAGGGCTCCACCGGTCTGGTGGTGCCCGGCAGCGGTCGCACGATCGCAGTCCTGGGGCTGGACGACATCGTCGTGGTCGACACCGGCGACGCGGTCCTGGTGACCACGACCGCCCACGCCCAGGGCGTGAAGGCGATCGTGGACGTGCTCAAGCAGACCGGCCGTGCGAGCCTGACCTGAGGTCCGGGGCGGCTCAGTAGAGGTTCTGCTCCGGGGAGTCGCTGTTCGGCCACTTGTTGAAGAAGCTGCTCATCACCGAGCCGCTGACCTGACCGCAGTACTCCCAGTTGCCGCGCTGCTTGCTCTCGTCCGACGGGTTCTTGGGATCCGCGGACCAACGGGTCAGGGCGATGTGCGTGCCGCTCGGGAACGCAGCGCCGTCGCTGGGGTGCCACGGGGCGGCGATGAAGCGCTCCTGCTTGTCCTGGAACTTCGTGGCGATCGCCTTGAGGTTCGTCATCTCGGTCGAGTCCTTGGCCGCGGTGTCGTCGTACCAGGCGATCACGTAGCCGTGCTCGAGGTTGTGCACGAGCTGGGCGACCTCGGGGCGGTCGCTGGTGTAGAACGGGCGACCGAACGCGACCGGCGAGGGCCGGTGCGGGCCGAAGGACGGCGGCGCGTCCTTGTAGGTGATCGGCGTCGGGTCCGGGATGTGGGTCTGGTTGTGGTCGGTCACCGTCGTCTTGATCGGTTCGCAGGACGCGGCCGCTGCGCTGACGCCGATCTTGGCGATCCCCTTGGCCGCGATCTGGTCGGCCGCCTTGTTGCTCTTGATCAGCGAGACGATCGCCGGGACCAGCAGCGCCACCACGATCACGACGCAGACGCCGAGGATCGCCAGGCTGCGTGCGCGCTCCTTGCGCGCCTGCTCGGCGCGCATCTTCTCGACCATCTCGCGACGTTCGTTGTTCTTCGGGTTCTTCTTGGCCACGGGGCTGCTCTCTCAGGATCGGACGAAACGTTGGAAGTCTACGAAAGCGGCGTGAGGACTGTGGAGGAGTGCCCAGATCCGTCCGGCGCGACCCTCCAGGAGTGCGCGAAGGCAAGGGCCTGCAGCCGTACGTCGACCGGGCCGTCCACCTGCACCCCGTGCTCGAGCGTGACGGCGCTGAAGCCGCAGGTGACCAGGGCGTCGATCAGATCTCCGCGCGCAGCCGGTGCGCCGAACGCCGCGGACTCGGTTCCGGACAGCGCAGCGGTGACAGCCTCACGGCTGCCGAGCCCGAACATGTCGGTACCGAGCTCGCGGATCAGCCGGCGCGCGCCCGGTCCGTGCTCGCCGGGGGGCAGGACGCGGCTCCCGAGCCCGCGGACCAGGGTCAGCGGACGTCCGCCGAGCTTGCCGCTGACGAGCTCGGCGACCGCGGTGATCTCGTCGGCGATCGCCGGTGCGGTCACCGCGAGCCCGTTGCCGTAGCCGTCGGTGCGACCTTCGAACTCCTCGAGCGGCTCGATACCGGCAGCACCGATCGCGATGTCGGTCTGACCGTGGCGCCAGGCTCTCCCGGCGGTGTCGCTGATCAGGACCGCGACGTTCGCACCGGTCCGGGCGCGGACCTCGGCACGGATGAGTCGGGCGGTCGCGTCCGGGTCCAGCGGCAGCAGCACCAGCTGCCCCGGCTCGACGTTGGAGGCGTCCACCCCGGCCGCGGCCATGATCAGGCCGAGGTGGTTCTCGACGATGCTGGTCGGACCGCGGCGCGCGACCACCCGGACGGTCTCGGCCCGGATCGCGTTCTCGCGGTCGCCGGTGATCACCCGGCCCTCGGCCTTGCTGACCACCTTGCTGGTGAGCACCGCGACGTCGCCGTCGACGGCGTACCCGGCGACGAGCGCGACCAGGTCGGTCGTCGGCCCGATCTCACCGATGCCGTCCGGCGCGAAGGCCTGCAGCGTCACAGGCCGGCCAGGTCCAGCACGGCGGCGACCATCGCCGCGGTGGCATCGTGGTCGGTCATCATCAGCGGGACGGCGCTGGCGCGGATGCCGGCCGCCTCGATGCGGGCCAGCGACCCCGCATCGACGGTGTCGACCAGCCAGCCGTCCAGGATGCCGCTGCTGGCGTGCGCGCTGCTGCGGGAGCCGTAGTGCTCGGCGACCCCGGCGGCAGAGACCTCGACGCCGATGATGCCGAGCAGCTGGCGTGCCATCCCGCGGACGTGGTCGTCGCCGACGATGCCGGACACGCCGATCACCGGCGCCGGGGTCGCCCGGACCGCGTCGCGGATCCCGGGAACGGCCAGGATCGTGCCCACCGAGACGACCGGGTTGGACGGCGGCAGGATCAGCAGGTCGGTCTCGCTGATCGCCTCGAGCACGCCCGGTCCGGCGGTCGCCTGGACTGCGCCGATCGGGACCACCGAGAACGCCGGGACGTTCGCCTGGTGGCGGATCCAGTACTCCTGGAAGTGCACGGCCCGGCGCTCACCGGTCTCCGGGTCCTCGATCGCCACATGGGTCTCGATCCGGTCGTCCGACATCGGGAGCAGCCGCACTCCCGGGCTCCAGCGCTTGCAGAGGGCCTCGGTGACCGCGGAGAGCGGGAAGCCGGCGTCGAGCATCTGGGTGCGGACCAGGTGCGTCGCGAGGTCGCGGTCGCCGAGCCCGAACCAGGTCGGTTCGACGCCGTACGCCGCCAGATCCTCCTTCGCGTGCCAGGTCTCGTCGGTGCGGCCCCAGCCGCGCTCGGGGTCGATGCCGTTGCCGAGGGTGTACATCACCGTGTCGAGGTCGGGACAGACCTTGAGGCCGTGCAGCCAGAGGTCGTCGCCGGTGTTGGCGATCACGGTCACCTCGGTGCCGGTGCTCCCGGTGGTCTCCACCAGACGCAGGACGCCCTGGATGAAGCGGGCTCCACCGACGCCTCCGGAGAGCACCGTGATGCGGGCGGGCAGGGTGCGGGGGTGGGCCGATGTCATGGGAGAAGTGTGGCCCGTGGTGCTGCAGCGGAGGAGGACACCCCGTGGTGGAGCCCAACTGGGGTCCACGGTAATAGCAGATCAGGGCTTGACTTCCTGGGTACGACAGGCATGTAATCACATCAGTGTGGTTTTCAACTCCGACGCACGTCGGTGAGGAAGATCACCCTCACACACATCGCGGTCCGTCAGGGTTGCTGGGTCGAAGGGGAACATCATGCGCGAGCTGTACCTGCTCGAGGATGAGGCTGACGAGAACAGCTGGCAGGAGCGCGCCCTGTGCGCGCAGACCGATCCGGAAGCGTTCTTCCCTGAGAAGGGTGGATCCACCCGCGAAGCCAAGCGTGTCTGCCTCACCTGCGACGTCCGGGGCAGCTGCCTCGAGTACGCCCTGCACAACGACGAGCGCTTCGGCATCTGGGGCGGCCTCTCGGAGCGCGAGCGGCGGAAGCTCAAGAAGAAGGCAGTCTGAGCCAGGCGACGTGAAACGCGGCACCTGGCCGCGTTGTCCTCGCTCGACGGCCCGCTCCGCTCCAAGGCGGTCGTCGCTCGTCCGCCTTGCCATGCACCACGTTTGACGCCGCCTGGTGGCGTCGGTCGTATTGCGCAGCACCCTCTAGGCTGACCCCTCGTGAAGGTCACTGCGCTCCTGGTCAGCCACAACGGTGCCCGTTGGCTGCCAGCGGTGCTCGCCGGTCTGGCTGCGTCGACGCGCAAGGTCGATGCGATCGTCGCCGTCGACACCGGGTCGAGCGACGCCTCGCCGAGCCTGGTCGAGAACGTCCTGGGCCACCCCCCGATCAGCCTGGACCCGCGCACCCCGTACGCCGAGTCCGTGCGGGTCGCCCTGGCCGGTGCCGCTCCGGCGGTCGAGGGCGAGTGGATCTGGCTGATCCACGACGACTCCAACCCGGCCCCCGACTGCCTCGAGACCCTGGTCGCGGCGGCCGCCGCGGCTCCCGCCGAGGTCGCGGTCCTCGGGCCCAAGCAGCGCGAGTGGCCCTCGCTGAAGCGGCTCCTCGAGGTCGGCGTGACGCTCACCGGAACCGGCCAGCGCGAGACCGGTCTCGAGCGCGGCGAGTACGACCAGGGCCAGCACGACGAACCGCGCCGGGTGCTCGCGGTGAACACCGCCGGCATGCTCGTGCGGCGCGCCGTCCTGGAGAAGGTCGGGCTCGACCAGTACCTGCCGGTCTTCGGCGCCGATGTCGACTTCGGCTGGCGGGTGGCCCGTGCGGGCTACGCGACCCGGGTGGTGCCGGACGCCGTGATGTTCCACGTCGAGGCCTCGCGCCAGGACCGTCGGGAGTCCGACCTCGTCGAGCACCCCGGCCGCCAGGTCCGTGAAGGTGCCCAGTACACGCTGCTGGTGAACAGTCCCGGCTGGACGATCCCGTTCCGCTCGGCCCGGATGATCCTCGGCGGCCTGCTGCGGGCGCTCGGGCTGCTGCTCGTCCGTGCCCCCGGTGAGGCGGCCGACGAGATCGCTGCCCTGCTCGACATCTTCACCCGACCAGGTCGGGTGCTGCGTGCCCGGCGCGCGCGGGCCGGGACCGCGACCGTTCCGCACCAGGCGGTGCGACCGCTGCTGGCCCCGTTCTGGCTGCCCTACCGGCACGGTCTGGACTACGTCACCGACGTCGGCGTCGCCGTCGCGAACAGCCTGCGCGACCGCGCCGAGCGCCGCCGGCCGCCGGGGATCACCGAGGACACGCCCTGGTTCGAGCGCATCCTCCGCGCGCCGGCGCTGTGGGCGTTCGTGGTCGCGCTGATCGCCGGCCACAGCTTCCTGCGCGGCGGACCGCTGCACGGCGGCGCGCTGCTGCTCCCCCCGGGAAGCGTCGGGCACTGGTGGCACACCTGGGGCTCGTGGCACCAGAACCTCGGCACCGGGTCGGACGCCCCCGGGCCGGCGTACCTGTTCCCGCTCGCGCTGGTCGGGACGATCCTGCTGGGTCACGCCGGTCTGGTCATCGACCTGATCTTCGTGCTCGCCGTCCCGGTGGCGTTCACCGGCGCGCTGCGCCTGCTCCGGAGGATCACCGACGGGACCTGGGCGCCGCTCTGGGCTGCCGCCACCTACGCGCTGCTGCCCGCGGTCTCGGGATCGATCAACCAGGGCAGGCTCGGAACGCTGGTCGGAGCGGCGGTGCTGCCCTGGCTGGCCACGGCCGCGCTCGGCATGGCCGTCCCGGATCCGGCGGTCAGCGCGACGGACGACGCTGCGGCTGGCGAGGACGGTCCACCGCCCGGTTCGCTGCGGCGCTGGCGTGCCGCCTGGCGCACGGCGATCCTGGCCGGCCTGCTGGTCGCGTTCGTGCCGCCGGCCTGGCTGGTCCTGGTGCTGCTGGCGGTCTTCGCGCTCGTCGGCGGCTCTGCGCGCGGTTCGCTGCGCGAGATCGCGGTCGTGGTGCTGGCCCCGTTGGTGATCGTGCTGCCGTGGGCGATCGGCTCGCTGCGCGCACCCGGCTCCTGGCTGGTCGAGGCCGGGCGGGCGGCGGCCCTGCCGGCGGACCCGAGCCTGCTCGACCTGGTCCTGGGCCGTACCGGTGGTCTCGGCGAGGCGCCGGCGTGGTTCGCGATCGGGCTCCCGCTGGCAGCGCTCGCGGCGTTCCTGCGGGCAGACACCCGGGCCCGGGTGCTCCAGGTCTGGGTGGTCATCCTGGCCTCGACGGTGGTGCTGGCAGCGACCTCGCGGGTGCCGGTCTCGTTGCCCGGTGTCCCGGTCGAGTTCCGGCCGTGGCCCGGTTTCCTGCTGATCCTGATCCAGGGCGGCTTCGTGCTCGCGGCCGCGATCGCCGCGGACGGCGCGATCAAGGTCGTCAACGACTCGAGCTTCAGCTGGCGCCAGCCCGTGGCCGCCCTCACCTGCGCCCTGGCGCTCGCGGCCCCGGTGCTCGGCACCGGGTGGTGGTTGGTGCACGGTGACGACGGCCCCGCCAAGCGCTCGGCGGCGATCGACGTCCCGACCTACATGCAGGAGCTCGCCTCCGGCAACGACACCAACGCGGTCCTGCGGATCACCGGGGGGCCGCAGAACGGGATCGCCTACCAGGTGCTGCGGTCTGGTCCTGAACGCCTCGGGGACGACGGCGTACTGGCACTGACCCCGCCGGACCGGAGGTTCCGCTCGCTGGTCGAGCGGCTGCTGTCCGCGGCGACCCCGAGCGATGCCCGGCTGTTGGCGTCGTACGGGGTGAAGTACGTGTACGCGCCGGGCCAGGTCGCCGGTGCGGTCAGCGGTGGCTTCGACGCGGCGAACGGGTTCACGGGTGCGAGCGCGCCGGCGAGGGGCGCCCGGGCCTGGCTCGTCCAGGGCACGCCGACCCTGTCCGCGGTGAACGACGGCAGGGCCTTGCTGCGACCCCTCTGGATCGTGATCAGCCTGCTGTTCCTGGTGACGTGCCTGGTCCTGGCCGCCCCCGACCGGAGGCGACGATGAGCAGCTCGCCGACCAGGAACAGCGGCCGCCGGGTCGACGTACGGACCGGGCGCCCGGCGGTGCTGGGACTGATGGTCGTCGCACTGGCCAGCGGCATGTTCGCGCTCGCCGGCACGACCCCGCTGGGCATCGGTACGCCGGTCCAGAGCACCTCCCAGGTCACCCTGGACCAGCGCACCTTCAGCTGCACCGGCGGGATCTCCGGGACCGAGGTCCGCAGCGGCAGCGTCGCCGGCGGCCTGGACCACCCGACCGCAGTCACGGGACCGCCGCACGCCGTGGTCGCGGACAAGGCGGTGGCGCAAGGGGCGTTCGCCGGTCAGGGAGCGCAGGGCAAGCACACGGCCGCGTGGCTGCCCTGCCCCGAGCCGCAGGCGCGCTGGTGGTTCGTGGGCGCCGGAGCGGCTGCGGTCACCCACGACACCGTCCTGACGCTGACCAACCCGCGTCCGGGCCAGGCACTGGTCAACGTCGACGTCTTCGGCCCCGCCGGACGGGTCAGCTCGCCGGGCCTGCACGGCATCACGATCCTGTCCGGGGCGACCACCACGATCGACCTGGCGAAGTCCGCCCCCACCCTGGGTAACCTCGCCGTCCGGGTGGTCGCGCACCGTGGCCTGGTCGCGGTCGCTGCGGTCGACAAGTACTCGCCGGCGGCGATCGGCAAGACCACCACGGAGTGGCTCCCCGGCCAGTCGTCGCCGTCGCGGGACACGACATTGGCCGGGATCCCGGCCAACCCGACCGCGGCGAGCCTGGTCCTGGTCAACCCCGGCCCGGTGGACGCGGTCGTGAAGCTCCAGGTGATCGGCACCGGGACGTTCGCCCCGGTAGGTGTCGCCGCGATCACCGTCAAGCCGGCGTCGACGGCCACCGTGCGCGTCGGCTCGATCTTCGACGGCAGTGCGATGGCGCTCCGGGTGCTTGCGGACCACCCGGTCACGGCAGCGCTCCGATCGGTGCAGAAGGGCGACATCGCCTTCGCTACCGGAGTACGGGCGATCAGCGGGGCGACCGCGTTCGCCGTACCGGTGGGCGGCACCGGACGCGTCGTGCTCTCCTCGCTCGGCGCTGCCGAGCACGTGGCGGTCACGGCGTACGACGCTGCCGGGCACACGGTGACCGACGCCAAGGTGACCGTCCCGGCGCGGGGAAGCGTCGGCGTCAGCGTGTCCGCCCGGGTCGCCTACGTGCAGCTCGTCCCGGACGGCACCGATGTGGTCGCCGGGTTCTCGGTGACCGTGGGCAACGGGATCGCCAGCGCGGGCGTGGTGCCGGCGATCCTCTCGATCCGGTTGCCCCGGGTGCACCAGGGCTGGTAGCGCTCAGGCCCGAGCTACTCGGCGTCGTAACCCGGGTGCACGTCCTCGGCCGGGATGCCGAGCACCTCGGACAGCTGCTCGACGATCACCGTCAGCAGCAGCGCCTCGAGGTCGAGCGCGCTCTCGGCGCGGTGCTCCAGCGGGCGCCGGAACAGCACCAGGCGCGACGGACCGGATCCGGTCCGGTCGACCCAGGACGCCAGCGGGACGGTCTCGGCGAGCCACTCGTCGGTGAGGACGGGAACCTCCTCGACGGCGAGCTCGACGTCGCCGAGCTGCGCGGTCCACGGGTCCATCACGGCCTCCATCACCCGCAGGGCGATGTCGTCGAACCTGACCGCCGGCGTACGTCGGGCCGGGACCCCGCCCGGTGCGAGCGGGGTGTCGCCGAACGGACGGCCGCGCATCCCGCGGTCGTGCCGGTCGCGCTTGCGGACCCGGCGCGGTGCTTCTGATGATGGCGGTGGGATCACGCCGCGAGCCTAATCTGCACGCGGTCGTGCAGCGGGTAGCCTCACCCGCGTGAGTCTGCTTCGTCGCTGTTCGCGCACCGCCTGCGGGCGGCCTGCTGCGACCACGCTCACCTACGTGTACGCCGACCAGACCGCCGTGCTCGGGCCGTTGGCGACGTACGCCGAACCGCACGCGTACGACCTCTGCGAGGAGCACAGCGAACGGTTGAGCGCACCGCGCGGGTGGGAGGTGCTGCGCCTCGTCCAGGACGACCCGCACGCCCACTCCAGCGACGACCTGCTGGCCCTGGCCGATGCCGTCCGCGAGGCCGCCCAGCCCCGGCAGCGGCCCCAGCCC
This sequence comes from Marmoricola sp., assembly GCA_025965315.1. Taxonomy (GTDB): domain Bacteria; phylum Actinomycetota; class Actinomycetes; order Propionibacteriales; family Nocardioidaceae; genus Marmoricola. The sequence goes on along the minus strand of JAOPXD010000066.1, from coordinate 26,268 downwards.
CGGGAGCCGTTCGAGATGCGCGAGGTCGCCCGCAAGGGACACCTGCGGGTCCTGAAGTCCGAGGACTGACTCCGCGCTTCGCCCGGCCCCGTTACTGTTCGCCTCATGTCGACCGACCTGAACGCGTTCTTCAAGGCCTACGACGTCCGCGGCACCGTTCCGGACCAGATCAACGTCGACCTCGTCCGCCGGGTGGGCAATGCCTTCGTCGCGGTGATCGGTGCCGAACCGATCGTCGTCGGCTACGACATGCGGCCGTCCTCGCCCGAGCTCTCGCACGCGTTCGCCGAGGGCGCGATGGAGGCAGGTGCCGATGTCACCCTGATCGGTCTCGCCTCGACCGACGGTCTCTACTTCGCCTCGGGCCACCTCGGGCGCGCCGGGGCGATGTTCACCGCGAGCCACAACCCGGCCCAGTACAACGGCATCAAGATGTGCCGCACGCACGCGCAACCGATCGGCATGGAGACCGGCCTCGCCGAGATCCGTGACCGGGTCGCCTCCGGCGAGACGCTCGTCGCCGAGAAGCCCGGCAGCCTCGACGAGCAGGATCTCCTGGCCGAGTACGCCAGCTACCTGCTCGCGCTCGCCCCGGTCACCGGACGGCACCTGAAGATCGCCGTCGACGCCGGCAACGGGATGGGCGGTCTGACGACGCCGGCGGTGCTGAGCCAGATCGACGCCGAGATCGTGCCGATGTACTTCGAGCTCGACGGGACCTTCCCGAACCACGAGGCCAACCCGATCGACGCGGCGAACCTGGTCGACCTGCAGGCGAAGGTCCGCGAGACCGGCGCCGACATCGGGCTGGCGTTCGACGGTGACGCGGACCGCTGCTTCCTGGTCGACGAGAAGGGCGACCTGGTCAGCCCCAGCGTCCTGACCGCGCTGATCGCTGCCCGCGAGCTCGTCAAGCAGCCCGGGGCGACGATCATCCACAACCTGATCACCTCCCGGGCCGTCCCCGAGATCGTCACCGAGCTCGGCGGCAAGCCGGTGCGGACCCGCGTCGGGCACTCGTTCATCAAGGCGACGATGGCCTCGACCGACGCGATCTTCGGTGGCGAGCACTCCGGGCACTTCTACTTCCGGGACTTCTGGCGGGCTGACTCCGGGATGCTCGCGGCCCTGCACGCGCTGGCCGCCCTGGCCGAGACCGACGCCCCGCTCTCGGAGGTGCTCGCCCCGTACTCGCGGCACGTGGCCAGCGGCGAGATCAACTCCGAGGTCGCCGACCAGTCCGCGATCGTGGCGGCCCTCGAGGCGGACTGGGGCTCCAGGCCCGGGGTGAGCGTCGACCACCTCGACGGCCTGACCATCACCGCCGACGACTGGTGGTTCAATGTCCGCGCGTCCAACACCGAGCCGCTGCTGCGCCTCAACGCGGAGGGCAAGGATGCAGAGACGATGCACCGGATCCGCGACGAAGTCCTCGCCGCGATCCGGTCCTGAGCAGGAAGTCCACCGATGAACCTCGACGAGAAGCTGCTCGACCTGATCGTGTGCCCGGCCTGTCACGCGGCCCTCGCCGTGGATGCGGTCGCCGAGGAGCTGGTGTGCACCGGCTGCGGGCTGATCTACCCGGTCCGCGACGACATCCCGGTGCTCCTGGTCGACGAGGCACGACAGGGTCCGGCTGCCGGACCGGCCTGAGATGGCCCAGTTCGACGACGGCCGGCTCGACGACGAGGACGCGCTCCGCGCCGCCGAGCCGATCCTGCGCAACCTCGCCGAGGCCGGGGCCCGGGTCCGGACCGAGTCGGTCTCCGCAGCCGAGCCGTTGCTGGCCGCGGTCGAGCGTCTCTCCGAGAGCCGCCCGCGCGCCGTCGTGGCAGCCGGCCCCGACTCGCGGCTGCTGCGCGCGGTCCTCGAACCGACCTGCCCGGTTCCCTTCGTCGCCTGGCCCGGGGCCGGGCTGCCCGGGTGGGCCGGAGCACTCGACCTGGTCGTGGTCCTGGCGCCCGACGGTGCCGACCCGAGCACAGCCGTCGGTGTCGCCGAAGCCGTCCGCCGCGGGTGCCAGCTGGTGGTCGCGACGCCGGCGGAGTCGCTGGTGGGCCGGCACGTTCCCGGCCGGTACTCGACGCTGCTGCCGACGGTGACCGGCGACCAGCTCGCCACCGCGACCGTGATGCTCGACCTGCTCGACCGGCTCGCGCTCGGGCCGGACACCGATCCGGACGTGGTGGCAGCAGCGCTCGACGAGGTCGCGGTGGCCTGCGGGCCGTACCGCGACCTGGCGGTGAACCCGGCCAAGCTGCTCGCGAGCGGCATCGCCGGGACCAGCCCGGTCCTCTGGGGCGGCACCGTTCTCGCTGCCCGGGCGGCACGCCGGGTGGCTGAGTCCTTGCGGCGCGCCACCGGCCGGGCCGTGCTCGCCGCCGATGCAGAGCACCTGCTGCCGGTACTCGCAGCCGCGCCGCAGACCGACGTCTTCGCCGATCCGTTCGCCGATGACGACGGTGACCTGCGACCGTCCCTGGTGATGCTCGACGACGGGTCGCCCGACCCGGTCGTCGCCGAGACAGCCGCCCGCCTGCGCGAGCAGGCCGACGTGAACGGCGTCCGGGTCGAGACGGTGACCACCGAGGCGGACGGTGAGGTCGCCCGCTACGCCGCGCTGCTGGCCACCGGCACGTTCGCGGCGCGGTACCTCGAGATCGGGCTCTCCGGAGCCCTCTGAGCCGTGTCGACCGAGGGCGGGACCAAGGCGGTCGTCGCTGCGCTGCTGGCGAACGCCGGCATCGCCGTGCTGAAGTTCACCGCGTTCGGGTTGACCCGGTCGTCCTCGCTGCTCGCCGAGGCGATCCACTCGGTCGCGGACTCCGGCAACCAGCTGCTGCTGCTGACCGGCGGGCGTCGCTCGCAGCGCGCCGCGACCGAGGAGCACCCGTTCGGGTACGGCCGCGAGCGCTACCTGTACTCGTTCATCGTCTCGATCGTGCTGTTCAGCGTCGGTGGTCTGTTCGCCCTGTACGAGGCGTACCACAAGGCGCGCGAGGTGCACGCGCACCCGCACGACCTCGGCCAGCTCGACGGCCGCTGGTGGTGGGTCCCGGTGGTCGTGCTCGGCGGCTCGATCGTGCTCGAGGGGTTCTCGTTCCGGACCGCGATCCGGGAGACGAACCTGATCCGCGGCGACGCCTCCTGGACCGAGTTCGTACGCCGTGCGAAGGCACCGGAGCTGCCAGTGATCCTGCTCGAGGACTTCGCCGCGCTGCTCGGGCTGACGTTCGCCCTCCTCGGGGTCGGGTTGGCGCTGATCACCAAGAACCCGGTCTTCGACGCGATCGGTACGGCGATGATCGGGGTGCTGCTGGTCGCGGTCGCCGTGGTCCTCGCGACCGAGACGAAGAGCCTGCTGATCGGCGAGGCTGCCGATCCCGCAGCCCAGGACCGGATCCGGGTTGCGCTGGAGAGCACCGAGGGGATCGCCGGCGTGATCCACATGAAGACGCTGCACCTGGGCCCCGAGGAACTCCTGGTAGCGGCCAAGATCGCGGTCGATCCCACGGATTCGGCGGCCGAGGTGGCGGTGGCGATCGACCGGGCCGAGGCGGCCTGCCGGGCCGCCGAGCCGACCGCTCGGGTGATCTACCTCGAACCTGATATCCGGCGGCCCGGTGGGTCCTTGGTTTAGGATGGAAGCCGCGCCTCGCGCACGAGATCGTGGCCAGACGCCTTGCACAGGTTTTTGCCTGTCTTCTCCTGACTGAAACCAACACTTCACCCTGCAAGGACTAAAACCATGGACTACAAGGTCGCTGACCTTTCGCTGGCCGAATTCGGCCGCAAGGAACTCACCCTCGCCGAGCACGAGATGCCCGGTCTGGTCTCGCTCCGGACGACGTTCGGGGACGAGCAGCCCCTCAAGGGCGCCCGGATCGCCGGCTCGCTGCACATGACCATCCAGACCGGCGTCCTGATCGAGACCCTGGTCTCGCTCGGCGCCGAGGTGCGCTGGGCCACCTGCAACATCTTCTCCACCCAGGACCACGCGGCCGCTGCCGTCGTCGTCGGCAACGGGACCGTGGACGACCCGCAGGGCACCCCGGTCTTCGCCTGGAAGGGCGAGAGCCTGGCGGAGTACTGGGACGAGGCCGAGAAGGTCTTCGACTTCACCGACGCGGACGGCAACCCGGTCGGCCCGAACATGCTCCTCGACGACGGCGGCGACATCACGCTGCTCGTCCACAAGGGCGTCGAGTTCGAGAAGGCGGGCGCGGTTCCCGGCCAGGACTCGACCGACAACGAGGAGTTCAAGGAGGTGCTGCGCGTGCTGGCCCGCTCATTGGAGAACAACCCGACGCGTTGGACCACCATCGCCAACGACATCAAGGGCGTCTCCGAGGAGACCACCACCGGTGTGCTGCGCCTCTACGACCGCTTCAAGGAGGGCTCGCTGCTCTTCCCTGCGATCAACGTCAACGACTCGGTCACCAAGTCGAAGTTCGACAACAAGTACGGTTGCCGGCACTCGCTGATCGACGGCATCAACCGCGGCACCGACGTCATGATCGGCGGCAAGGTCGCCGTCGTCTGCGGCTACGGCGACGTCGGCAAGGGTTCCGCGGAGTCGCTCCGCGGCCAGGGTGCCCGGGTCATCATCACCGAGATCGATCCGATCTGCGCCCTGCAGGCAGCGATGGACGGCTACGAGGTCAAGCGCCTCGAGACCGTCGTCGAGTACGCCGACATCTTCATCACCACGACGGGCAACTTCGACATCATCCGGGTCGAGCACTTCGAGAAGATGAAGCACCAGGCGATCGTCGGAAACATCGGCCACTTCGACAACGAGATCAACATGGCCGGTCTGGCCAAGATCCCGGGCATCGTCAAGGACGAGATCAAGCCGCAGGTCCACCAGTGGATCTTCCCCGACGGCAAGAAGGTCATCGTGCTCTCCGAGGGCCGGCTGCTGAACCTCGGCAACGCGACCGGTCACCCGTCGTTCGTGATGTCGAACTCGTTCACCAACCAGGTGCTGGCGCAGATCGAGCTCTTCACCAAGGTCGAGGAGTACCCGGTCGGCGTGTACGTGCTGCCCAAGCACCTGGACGAAGAGGTGGCACGCCTGCACCTCGACGCTCTCGGTGTCGAGCTGACCGTGCTCAGCCCCGAGCAGGCCGACTACCTCGGTGTCCCGGTCGGGGGCCCGTACAAGGCCGACGCGTACCGGTACTGAGCCAGAGCAACCACGGAGTGACCCAGCAGGACCGGAACGGGCGGGCCCGCATCCTCGTCGTCGACGACGATGCGGCCCTGGCCGAGATGCTCAGCCTCGTGCTGCACAACGAGGGTTACGTGAGCCGGATCGTCGCGCGCGGTGACGAGGCGCTGGCGGCGTTCGTCGAGTACAAGCCCGATCTGGTCCTGCTGGACCTCATGCTTCCCGGGATCAACGGCATCGAGGTCTGCCGTCAGATCCGCGCGGTCTCCGGCGTCCCGATCGTGATGCTGACCGCGAAGAGCGACACCGTGGACGTCGTGGTCGGGCTCGAGTCCGGCGCCGACGACTACGTCGCCAAGCCGTTCAAGCCCAAGGAGCTGCTCGCCCGGATCGCGGCCCGGATGAGGCACTTCAGCTCGCCCGAGCCGGAGATGATCCGGGTCGCCGACCTGCTGATCGACGTCGCCGGGCACAGCGTCACCCGCGAGGCCGACGCGGCCGCGGCCCAGCCGATCGCGCTGACCCCGTTGGAGTTCGACCTGCTCGTCTGCCTGGCCCGCAAGCCCCGGCAGGTGTTCACCCGGGAGATGCTGCTCGAGCAGGTCTGGGGGTACCGGCACGCTGCCGACACCCGTCTGGTCAACGTGCACGTCCAGCGGCTGCGTGCCAAGGTCGAGCACGACCCGGAGAATCCTGCCATCGTGGTGACCGTGCGCGGGGTCGGCTACAAGTCCGGGACGGTCGAGAGCGATGACGGTCCCGATGGCAGCTCCGCGACTGCCTGAGGGCGTACCGCTGCCCACCCCGGCCCGGGTACGCCGCGGCGTCGGTCGGCTGTTCTCGTTCTGGCGCCGCTCGATCAGGACCCGGGTGATGGTCGCGATCGTGGTGCTCGGGACGATCATCGCCGGCTCGGCCGGACTGCTGCTGATGCACCAGATCTCCGACGGGCTGGTGCAGAGCAAGGTCTCCGCAGCGGTGTCCGAGGCGACCAGCGAGACGGCCACCGCGACCGAGCGGCTCGACTCGGCAGGAAGCGGCGACTTCAACCCGTCGACCCAGCTGAGCCAGCTGGTGGAGAGCCTGGTCTCGCGCGGCGAGAGCCGTGGCTTCAAGGTCGTCGTCCTCGGCCCGGTCCAGAGCTCGAGCGATCCGTCGCCGGCGACCGGGACCAGGACCACTCCGGGCATCGCGGCCGGGAGCGTCCCGGTGCGGCTGCGCCGCGTCGTGGATCGCTCCGCGGGGATCGCCTGGACCTACACCCGGATCCGGACGCTCACCGAGGCCCCCGGGACCGGGACGCCCGCTGTCGTCGTCGGGACCCGGGTGGTGCTGCCCGCGGACGGCGGCACCTACACGCTCTACTACCTCTTCGACATGCGCCAGGAGCAGGGCACCCTCAACCTCGTCCGGCGCTCGCTGCTGACCTCCGGTGTGCTGCTGCTGCTGCTCACCGCCGGGGTCGTCTTCCTGGTCACCCGGCAGGTGATCCGGCCGGTGCGGCTGGCCCGCCGCGTGGCCGAGCGGATCGCGTCGGGCCGGATCGAGGAGCGGATGCACGTCCACGGGGAGGACGACATCGCCCGGCTCGCCATCTCCTTCAACCAGATGGCCGAGGCGCTCCAGCGGCAGATCCGCCAGCTCGTCGAGCTCTCCCGGGTCCAGCGCCAGTTCGTCTCCGACGTCTCGCACGAGCTGCGTACTCCGCTCACCACCGTCCGGATGGCCGGCGACGTGCTGCACGACTCGCGGGCTTCCTTCGACCCGGTGGCAGGCCGTGCTGCGGAGCTGCTGCAGAACGAGCTCGACCGGTTCGAGCACCTGCTCGCCGATCTGCTGGAGATCAGCAGGTTCGACGCCGGCGCCGCGGGCCTGGAGCTCGCCGAGGTCAACCTGGCCGATGTCGTGCACCGGGTGGTCGAGCAGGCCGGCGTCGTCGCCCGGGGTCGCGGGGTCGCGCTGGTGATCGAGGCCCACGGTCCTGCGGTCGCCGAGGTCGACGAGCGTCGCATCGAGCGGGTCCTGCGCAACCTGGTGGTCAACGCGATCGACCACGCCAACGTCCAGGGAGATGCCCGGGTCGTCGTCACGGTCGCGGCCGATGCGCACGCCGCCGCTGTGACGGTGCGCGACTTCGGCGTCGGGCTCCGGCCCGGCCAGTCCGCGATGGTGTTCAACCGGTTCTGGCGGGGCGATCCGGCGCGGGCCCGCAGCACCGGCGGCACCGGCCTCGGCCTGGCGATCTCGCTGGAGGATGCCCAGCTGCACGGAGGATGGCTCCAGGTGTGGGGCGCGACCGACGAGGGCGCGCAGTTCCGGCTGACGGTGCCCCGTCGCGCCGGCGATCCGCTCGCGCACAGCCCGCTCGCGCTGGTCCCGACGGAACAGGAGTCCTGATGAGGTGGCGTCGGCGTACGGGCGGCCTGCTCCTGCTTGTGGTCCTGGTCCTCACCGGCTGCAGCACGCTGCCGGTCTCGGGCCCCGTGCACACCCGCCCCGACCAGTCGGGCGACGACGGGAGCGCGGCGCCGTACTTCGTGCCGCCGGGGCCGAGCCACGGCGACGACCAGGCCGGGATCGTCCGGGGCTTCCTGCTCGCGATGCAGGCGAACCCGCCGAGCACGGCCATCGCCCGGGAGTTCCTCTCCGCCCGCGCCCGGGCGAGCTGGAAGCCGGTGCAGGGCACGATCGTCTACGACTCCTCGGTCGTCGTGGACTCGGATACCTCCGTGGAGGCCCGGCTCAGCGACGCCCACCGGCTGGACCCGCGGGGTGCCTGGGTGGGCGGTGCCGGATCAGCCAGTACGACGATCCCGTACACCCTGGTCCAGCAGCACGGGCAGTGGCGCATCGACAACCCGCCGAACGCGCTGGCGGTCCCGGCATCGGACTTCTCGAGCCTGTTCGCGCCGTTCACCCTGTACTTCTACGACCGCAGCGGGACGGTGCTGGTGCCGACACGGGTCTACATCCCGCGCGGGGAGCAGTCCGCGACGAACCTCGTCCGCGCCCTGCTGGCCGGACCGAGCGGCTCGAGCGCGCCGGTCGCGGTCACGGCCTTCCCGCCGCGCACGGACCTGGACCTCGCTGTGGTCGTCAACGCTGCCGGGGTCGCCGAGATCCCGCTGAGTCAGCGCATCCAGCAGCTCGCGCCCGCCGACCTGCACCGGGTGGTGATCCAGCTGGCCCGGACGCTGCGGCAGGTGCCCGGCATCGCCCGGATGCGGATCACCGTCGACGGCACGCCGCTGCCGCTCGCGGGCGCGCAGACCGACGTGGATCTCAGCGTCGGGGCAGAGATCGATCCCGAGGAGGCGCCGCCAGGCGGCCTGGTCGCGATCGCCGGCCACCGGGTGGTCCGCACCGGACTGGTGCCGATCGGCGGTCCGCTGGGCAGGACCGGCTTCGCGCTGCGCTCGGTCGCTCTCGACGTGGCCCGGCACGAGGTCGCTGGGGTCGCGACCGCCGGGACCCGGCTCTACCTGGCGGCGGACGACGGACCGACGAACCCGGACAAGGTCGCGTCGGCCCTCGGCGGCTCGACGGACCTGCTCCGGCCGGTCTACGACAGGTTCGGAGCGCTCTGGGACGTCGACGAGACCGCGGCCGGTGCTGTCGTGCACGTGCTGACCCACGGTCACGACCGGGTGCTCGCCGTCCCCGGGATCAGCGGACGACGGATCAGTGCGTTCACGCTCACCTCCGACGGCTCCCGGATGGTCGCCACCCTGGCCAGCGGCAGCACGCCGACGGTCCTGGTCAGCCTGCTGCTGCGCGACGTGGGCGGCGCGCTGGTCAAGGCGCTCGCGGCCAGCGAGGTCCAGGTGAGCGGGACCGATCTCGGTCCGGCGATCGATCTGGCCCAGGACTCGCCGACGACCGTCGCGGTGCTGACCCGGCCGTTCGGCGTCACCGGACGGGTGGTCTCGGTCGAGCTCGACGGATCTCCGGGCGTGCCGTCCTCGAGCGTGCCGGACCTGGTGCCCGGTACCCCGATCGCCCTGATCGCGAGCCCGGACCCGACGCTCTTCCCTCAGGCCATCACGACAGACCACCGGCTGCTGCAGCGCGACGGGCCCGATTCGTGGAACCGGGTCGCCAGCGGTGTGGTCGCAGGGGCCTATCCGCAGTAGTTACCCACAGGCCGCTCACGATCCTCGACGCTCGCCCGCGGAGCGGCCCGATCCTCGTCGGGTGCTCGATGACTGGTCGGACCTGGCCTGGGGGAGCCGGTGCGCCGGCTGCGCCCGGCCGGGCCGGCTGCTCTGCCGCGACTGCCGCAGCCGGTTGCCCTCGACCGGCTTCGCGGTACGCCCGACCCCGGCCCCGGCGGGGCTGGCCCCGACCTTCGCCGCCGCGGCGTACGCGGATCCGCTGCGCCGGTTGATCCTCGCCCACAAGGAGCACCGCGCGTTCGCCCTGACCCGGTCTCTCGGCGTCGTGCTGGCCGGGGTCGTCGAGGCCGCACTCGCGAGCCTGCTCGCCGGGGATTCCCGGGTGCTGCTGGTGCCGGTGCCCTCGGCCGTCCACGTCGTACGGCGGCGTGGGCACGACCCGGTGGCGCGGATGACCCGGGTCGCTGCGCGGCAGCTGGCCGGTCGCGGCGTCGATGCGCACGCCGTCCAGCTGCTGCGGCAGCACGATCCGCCCGAGGACCAGGCCGGTCTCGGAGCGGTCGAGCGCGCGGCGAACCTGCGCGACCGAACGGCAGCCCGACCCGGTGCCCTGACCCGGCTGCACGGACAGCGGGTCCCGGTGCGGGTGATCCTCTGCGACGACGTCCTCACCACCGGGTCGACGGCACGTGAGGCGCAGCGTGCGCTTGCCGCCGTCGGTCTCCGGGTCACCGCGATCGCGACCCTGGCGGCGACGGTGCGGCGACATCTACCGGTTTGAGGTGCCGGGGGCTACCGTGAAGCCATGGAGTCCGTCCGGGTCCGTGGTTGCGTCGGGAAGGAACTGGACGGCGCATGTCTTCGGGCAAGTTTCCGGTCGGTCCCCGCTCGACAAGCCGATGCCAGTCGCAGGCGAAACGGTCCACGTAAGGCGCGCGAGCGCCGATCACGGTGCGGCTTAGGCGTAAGTCCTGCCCGTCGTCCCTCGTCAGATACGAGGACGCGATGGAGAAGGCCAGTAGTGGCACAAGCTGCGAACGTCTCAGCAGGCGGGTGTGGGGTAGAAGACCAGGTCGGCCGGACGGGCTCCTCTGGCTCGGTGACGCGGTAACCAACCAGGGCGGTCAACCCGCCCCGAACGGGAGGTCTGTATGGACGTTGTGGTCAGCAGTCGGCAGTGCGAGATTTCGGAGCGGTTCCGCGAGCACGTCGAGGACAAGCTCGCCCGCCTCGAGAAGCACGATCACCGCATCATCCGCGTCGAGGTCCTGCTGGAGCGTGAACGCAACGCTCGCCAGCCCGATCGCCAGGTCCGGGTGGAGCTCACCGCGAAGTCGAAGGGCCCGGTGCTGCGCGCCGAGGCCGCGGCCGAGGACAAGATGGCGGCCCTCGACCTCGCCCTGGACAAGATGTCGGCGCAGATGCGTCGCGCCGCCGACCGGCGCAAGGTGCACCACGGCCAGCACACCCCTGAATCGGTCGGACACGCGATGGCCCGCGTCGGCGGCACCGAGGACGCGGACGGGGCGCAGGGTGCCGACGAGATCGTCGCCGAGCACCTGGTCGGCCCGGTGACCGTGTCGGGTGACGGCCCTCTGGTCGTGCGCGAGAAGACGCACCCGGCCACGCCGATCAACCTCGAGCAGGCGCTCTACGAGATGGAGCTGGTCGGCCACGACTTCTACCTGTTCGTCGACAAGGAGAGCGAACGGCCCTCGGTCGTGTACCGGCGACGCGGCTACGACTACGGCGTGATCTCGCTCGAACTCACCTGATCCGAGGGTTTTCCCCCATTCACGGAACCCGTTTGTGCGGTCGTCTGATCTGACATGATTCATCCGTGGCAGAACAGAGTTCGGACGCGGAACCGGTTCGCGTGGTCGTCGTGGACGACCAGGAACTCTTCCGGCGCGGGCTGACGATGCTCCTCGGCGTCGAGAACGACATCGCCGTCGTCGGGGAGGCCGGCGACGGGATCACCGCCGTCGAGCTGATCGTCGAGACGATGCCCGACGTGGTCCTGCTCGACGTACGGATGCCGAAGCGTGGTGGTCTCGAGGCCTGCATCCGGATCAAGGAGCAGGCGCCCTCGGCCAGGATCATCATGCTGACGGTCAGCGACGAGGAGAACGACCTCTACGAGGCGGTCAAGAACGGTGCGTCCGGCTACCTGCTCAAGGACTCCTCGATCGACGAGGTCGCCCAGGCGATCCGGGTCGTCGCGGACGGCCAGTCGCTGATCAGCCCGTCGATGGCGGCCAAGCTGATCGACGAGTTCAAGGAGATCTCCCGCGCTGATCGCGACCAGGTGAACGTGCCGCGGTTGACCGATCGTGAGCTCGAGGTGCTCCGGCTGGTCGCCACCGGCCTGAACAACCGCGAGGTCGCCAAGCGCCTGTTCATCAGCGAGAACACCGTGAAGAACCACGTCCGCAACATCCTCGACAAGCTCCAGCTGCACTCGCGCATGGAGGCAGTCATGTACGCGGTGCGCGAGAAGCTCCTCGACATCCCCTAACCTCACCTGCATGCAGTCGCTGAGCCTGGCCCAGGCACGTCGGGTCGCGCTGGCCGCACAGGGCTTCGGTGACAAGCCGCACGCGTCGCCGACGATGGGCACGCTGGCCAGGACCCTGCAACGCACCGGTGTCCTCCAGGTCGACTCGGTCAACGTGCTGCAGCGGGCCCACTACATGCCGCTGTTCAGCCGGATCGGCACCTACGACACCGGGCTCCTGCACCGCGCGGCCAGCGGTCGCAACCAGCGCCGCCTGGTCGAGTACTGGGCGCACGTGCAGGCCTACATGCCGGTCGAGCTGTGGCCGCACATGCAGCACCGGATGGAGCAGTACCGGCCCCAGCGTGGCAAGTGGTGGACCGACGCCGTGACCGAGGAGCTCGAGGCATCCCTGCTCGCCGAGATCCGCGACCGGGGCGCCTGCACGGCGCGGGACCTGGACGACGGGCTGCCGCGGACCAAGGAGCACTGGGGCTGGAACTGGTCGGGGACCCGCAAGGCGCTCGACTTCCTGTTCGTGGTCGGGGACCTCGCGATCGCCGGGCGGACCAGCCAGTTCGAGGTGCTCTACGACCTGCCGGAGCGGGTGCTGCCGGACTCGGTGCTGGCCACGCCGACCCCGGAGCCCGCCGCAGCGCACCGGGAGCTGATCAGGCGGGCCGCGATCTCGCACGGGCTGGGCACCGAGCCGGACCTGCGCGACTACTACCGGATGAAGCCTGCGGAGTCCCAGGCCGCGGTCGCTGCCCTGGTCGAGGACGGTGAGCTGGTCCCGGTCTCGGTCGAGGGCATCACCCGGCCCGTCTACCTGCACCGCGACGCCCGGCTCGCGCGCAAGGTCACCGCCAGCGCGTTGCTCAGCCCCTTCGACCCGCTGGTCTGGGAACGGTCGCGGACCGAGGAGCTGTTCGGGTTCCGGTACCGGATCGAGATCTACGTCCCCGAACCCAAGCGCGAGTTCGGCTACTACGTGCTGCCCTTCCTGCTGGGCGAGGCCATCGTGGCCCGGGTCGACCTCAAGGCCGACCGGAAGGCCGGGGTGCTCCAGGTCAAGGCCGCGTACGCCGAGGCAGCGGCCCCGGCGGGGACCGCCGAGGCGCTCGCGCTGGAGCTGCGGCGGTTGGCCGGCTGGCTCGGGCTGGACGACATCGTCGTCACCCTGCGCGGAGACCTCGCAGCACGACTGCTCGGAGCCCTAGGATGAGCCGATGATCGACGTCGCGCCCGAGCTGCTGCTGGTGGTACTCGACATCTACTGCCTGATCGACGTGCTGCTCAGCCGCGACGACCAGGTCCGGAACCTGCCCAAGATCGCCTGGTTCATCCTCATTCTGATCGTGCCGGTGATCGGCTCGATCGTCTGGCTGTTCGCTGGTCGCCCGCAGGGCGCGAGGCCAGGTGGCAGGGCGTCGAGCGGGCCGTCGTACGGACCTTCGACCTCGGCGTTCCCCGAGTACGACCGGCCGGGCCGTGCGGCAGGGCTCACCCCCGAGTCGGACGACGACTTCCTCAAGCGCGTGCGCGAGCGCGCCGAGGAGCAGCGCCGCAAGGAGGCCGAGAACCGCAGGCGTGCGGCCGAAGAAGGTACCGAGGCCTGAACTCACCGCTCGCTGGGTAGAGTTGGCAGTCGCGTCACCACAATTCTGGGAGCCTGTAACCGTGCCTGCCATCATCGACAAGATCCTCCGCATCGGCGAGGGGAAGATCCTCCGCCAGCTCGACACCATCGCGAAGGCGATCAACGCGATCGAGGACGACTTCGTCGCCATGAGCGACGACGAGCTGCGTGCGATGACCGACGAGTTCCGTACCCGCCTCGCGGCCGGCGAGACCCTCGACGACATCATGCCGGAGGCGTTCGCGACCGTCCGCGAGGCCGCCAAGCGGGTGCTCGGTCAGCGGCACTTCGACGTCCAGATCCAGGGCGGCGCGGCGCTGCACCTCGGCAACATCGCCGAGATGAAGACCGGTGAGGGCAAGACCCTGGTCTCGACGCTGCCGTCGTACCTGAACGCGCTGTCGGGCAAGGGCGTCCACGTCGTCACGGTCAACGACTACCTGGCCAAGTACCACGCCGAGTGGATGGGCCGGGTGCACCACTTCCTCGGGCTGACCGTCGGCGTGATCCTGCCGGAGATGACCCCGCCGGAGCGTCGCGAGGCCTACAACTGCGACATCACCTACGCGACGAACAACGAGCTCGGGTTCGACTACCTGCGCGACAACATGGCCAACGCCCTGGAGGACTGCGTCCAGCGCGGCCACAACTTCGCCGTCGTCGACGAGGTCGACTCGATCCTGATCGACGAGGCGCGGACCCCGCTGATCATCTCCGGCCCGACCCAGGACGAGGTGAAGTGGTACGACGAGTTCGCCAAGCTGGTCACCCGCCTCGACATCGACGAGGACTACGAGGTCGACGAGAAGAAGCGCACGATCTCGATCCTCGAGCCCGGCATCACCAAGGTCGAGGACCACCTCGGCATCGAGAACCTCTACGAGTCCGCGAACACCCCGCTGATCTCGTTCCTGAACAACTCCATCAAGGCCAAGGAGCTGTTCAAGAAGGACAAGGAGTACGTCGTCATCGACGGCGAGGTCCTGATCGTCGACGAGCACACCGGCCGGATCCTCGCCGGTCGCCGCTACAACGACGGCCTGCACCAGGCGATCGAGGCCAAGGAGGGCGTCGTGGTCCGCGAGGAGTACCAGACCCTGGCCACGATCACCCTGCAGAACTACTTCCGGCTCTACGACAAGCTCAGCGGCATGACCGGTACGGCGATGACCGAGGCCAGCGAGTTCGACAAGATCTACAAGCTCGGCGTGGTCCCGATCCCGCCGAACAAGCCGCTGGGCCGCATCGACCAGCCCGACCTCGTCTACCGGACCGAGGAGGCCAAGTTCAACGCGGTCGCCGACGACCTCGAGGAACGTCACCGCGTCGGCCAGCCGGTCCTGGTCGGTACGACCTCGGTGGAGAAGTCCGAGCTGCTCTCCGACCTGCTCAGGAAGCGCGGGGTCGCGCACACGGTCCTGAACGCCAAGCAGCACGAGAACGAGGCCAAGGTCGTCGCCATGGCCGGGCACAAGGGCGCGGTCACGGTCGCGACCAACATGGCCGGTCGAGGCACCGACATCATGCTCGGCGGCTCGACCGAGTTCCTCGCCGACCAGGAGCTGCGCGCCCGGGGCCTGGACCCGGTGGAGAACGCCGAGGAGTACGAAGCCGCCTGGCCGGCGACGCTGGAGAAGATCACCGCCCAGGTCAAGGCCGAGCACGACGAGGTCAAGGAGCTCGGGGGGCTCTACGTGCTGGGCACCGAACGCCACGAGTCGCGCCGGATCGACAACCAGCTGCGTGGTCGCTCCGGTCGTCAGGGTGACCCCGGCGAGTCCCGGTTCTACCTCTCGCTCGAGGACGACCTGCTGCGGCTGTTCAACGCCGCGTTCGTGGAGCGGGTGCTGCTCGCGCTGCGCGTCCCCGACGACGTACCGATCGAGAACAAGTCCGTGACCCGGTCGATCGCCTCGGCCCAGGGTCAGGTCGAGGGCCAGAACTTCGAGTCCCGCAAGAACGTCCTCAAGTACGACGACGTGATGAGCCGGCAGCGCGAGGTCATCTACGGCGAGCGTCGCGAGGTCCTCGAGGGGCGCGACCTGCACGAGCAGATCCGGACCATGATCGACGACGCCGTCTCGACCTACGTGACCGCCGCGACCGACGGGTTCCCCGAGGAGTGGGACCTCGACGCGCTGTGGACCGCCCTCGGCACGTTCTACCCGATCTCGTTGCGCTACCAGGACCTCGAGGCCGCGGCCGGCGGGCGTGACGGGATGGAGCGCAGCGAGCTGCTCGAGACGCTCCAGGCCGACGCCCAGGCTGCCTACGACACCCGCGAGGCGGAGGTCGGCGAGGAGGTCATGCGTGAGCTCGAGCGCCGCGTGCTGCTCTCGGTGCTGGACCGCAAGTGGCGCGAGCACCTCTACGAGATGGACTACCTGCGCGAGGGCATCGGCCTGCGGGCCTACAGCCAGCGCGACCCGCTGGTCGAGTACCAGCGCGAGGGCTTCGACATGTTCGCCGCCATGAAGGAAGGCATCCGCGAGGAGACGGTCGGGTTCCTGTTCAACCTCGAGATCCAGCTCGACGAGGACGGCAACGACGTCGAGGTGCCCGAGGGCATGGAGATCGAGCCCGGTCACGAGGGTCACGACCACGACCCGATCTTCCGGCCCGTCTCCGACGGGACCGCGGCGCCAGGTGCCGCAGCGGCCGCTGAGGCAGCAGCCGTGCATTTCCGGGCCAAGGGCCTCGATGCGCCGAAGACGCCCCAGAACCTGACGTACGCCGGACCGAGCGAGGACGGCGAGACCGAGGTCAAGGGTCAGACCGTGATCTCCGACAGCAACGACCCGTTCGCGAACGTCGGACGGAACACGGCCTGCCCGTGCGGATCGGGCAAGAAGTACAAGCAGTGCCACGGCGCTCCCAACCCGGGTGCTTTCAACACCGTTTCCGGGGGATAGCCGGCGGGCGCGTCCCTGATCAGGCGGGGCCGAAGTCGAGCACCGTGCACCGCCAACGGCGCTCGATGAGCTCGATCCGGGCCGCGATCGCGCGCGAGCGCTGCCCCTGCCGTACATGAATGCTGACCTCGGCGACGCCGTCGGCGGGGAGCGAGACGTGCACGCTGCGTACCTGGGCGCGCAGCCGCCGGCGGCGCTCGTCGGTCGGTGTCGTCTGCTGGAGCAGGTGGCTGCGCCGTTGCAGGTCGGCGTACACCGTGGTGGTGGTCCAGCTCATCAGCTGCTGGATCCCGCGATCGCCGCTGACCACCTCGACCACCGCCTGGGCGAACCGGGCGGCGAACCCGTTGAGGCCGGGGCTGTTCCCGGTGACCAGTCGCATCGCGGGCCTGGTCCGCAGCGGGGGGATGGCGGGGAAGTCCAGCGTGAGCTGGGCCGCTGCGATCGGGACTGCCAGAAGCTGCTGCAGAGTCATGCGTCCTCCGAGTCGTTGCACGGTCGTTCGACCGGACTTCAACTGGGGGACACCGATGTTGCCAGGACGGCACGCCGAAATCGCCGAAAACATTACCAATGTTGCCACATTGGGCACACCTGGGTCAATCGAGGAGGGAAACTTCGGACCGAGTGGGAAGAACGGGTCAGGAGCCGAAGAGCAGGTAGAGCCCGGTGGCGGTGTAGCAGACCATGATCACGAGCAGTCCGAGCTGCCCGGTGATCTGGTGCTTCTTCGGCAGCAGCCGCAGCGCGCGGTCGTGCGCGGCGACGACACCGACGATGTGACCGGCCACCACGGCTACGACTTTGCTCGATGCCAGGAACGTCGGGTGGTACTGGATCCAGTAGTTCACCGTCCAGTTCGCCGTACCGAGCAGGTTGCTGCCGTTGGCCATCGGATCGCTGTACTGCAGGATCGTGACCTGGCCCTGCTCGATGAAGTAGCTCAGGTAGTGGGCCGTCATGTAGCCGACGATGATCGGCACCACCGAGTGCGCGAACAGCAGCGGCAGCTCCTTGCGCACGGTGCTGGCCTCGGTGGCGGTGGTCATCGTGGCCACGGCGAAGGAGATGCCGATGACCGCGCAGAAGACGACCAGGGCGACCGTGTTGAGCCCCTCGACGTTGACGTCGAGCTTGTTCACGAACGAGCCCCAGCGGACGCTGTCCTTGTAGGAGTCGAAGGCCGTCGACCCGAACAGCACGGCCACCACGGCGACGATGCCCGGTTTCGGCTTGAGCGTGGACAGGTTCGCCAGCGGGCTGCGGACGACCAGCGTCCCGTCGGTACGACGACCCCAGGGAGACAGCTTCGCGAGGAGGTCCGAGTACACCTCGAACGGGTCGGCACGGGAGAGCCAGGTCTCGCCGTACAGGGCCGAGCCGACCAGCAGGATCACCAGGTACAGCGCCAACCAGATGCGGACCTGCCCGAGCTCGGTCCCGTGCGGGTTGACCAGCTCCTGCCAGACGAAGGCGAACAGTCCGGCTGCCGCCGGCCAGTAACCGAGTCGCTCCGGGTAGGCGTAGAGCCCCTTGTCCGGGTCAGCACCGGTGAGCCGGGTGAGGATCAGGTTGAGCGTGCGGACCGGGCTGATCGCGCGGAAGAACCGACCGAACAGCAGCGACGCAGGCACGATGCCGACCCAGAGGATCACGTAGAAGGTGCCGAGGACCGGGTTCGTGACCAGGTCGGGACCGGCCACCAGCGCCCAGGTCAGGTAACCGGTGAAGAGCAGCCCCAGGACGCGCAGGAGGGTGCGGTACCCGGTGCTGTCGAGGAGACGGGCCAGGAGGCGCGGCAGAGCACGTCCGGCGTCGGGGTCGTCGTACCGGGGCCTGCGCCAGGCGAGGATCAGGACGACGAAGGAGACCACCAGGGCCGCGGTCCCGCCGCCGATGGCGATCGGTGCCGGGACCGGGAGGTCCTGGGCGGTGCCGAGGCCGTGCATCGGCACCAGCGGGCCGATCAGCCCGGGGGCGAAGGACACCTACTTGACCTCGAGCTGCGCGATCGGCTTGCCGAGCTGCTCGATCTCGACCTCGATGATCCCGGGCTGCTTCATCGTGATCGAGGCTTCCGAGGCGCCGGCGGGGTAGAAGATCGCGGTCGCCGGGGACCCGTGGACGTGGACCTCGCCCTTGGTGTCGGCCTGGATCTTGAACACGACCAGCTGGCCCTGGGTGATCTGGATCCGGCCGCCGTCGGGGGTGACCGTGTCGCCCTTGACGGTCACGTTGATGACCTTCGCCCCGGCCGCCGGGGCTGCGGTCACCTGGGCGATCGGGGTCGCATTGATCTCGGGTCCTGCCTTGGATCCCTTCTGCGCCGAGCTGCTCCCGCAGGCGGTGAGGGTGATCGCGAGTGCGCTGGCGGCGAGGACGGCGCCGAGCGCGCGCGTGCGGGGGGTCATGGTCCTCCAACGGCTGGAACGGGCGGCGGCGGCCGCGGGTGCTCTGTCAGAATCCCATGTGGGCGGATGGTCGCCCCATCCGACCCGGAACTTTCCGGGAGTTCTCAGGATGCCGGTGGGCGGAGAGGCGAACGATGAGCGAGCGACTGCGGGCCGCCGATCTTGCGCTGCTGAGCGGGGAGACCTCGCGCACGCCGATGCACAACGCGACCCTGGAGATCTTCGACCCGGGTGAATCCGGCTTCGACTACGACGCCCTGATCGCGCACATCGAGGACCGGATCACGTTCGTCCCGCGCTACCGCCAGGCGATCCGCAGCGTCCCCGGTCGGCTCGCGAACCCGGTCTGGGTCGATGACCCCGACTTCGACCTCGCCTACCACGTCCGCCGCTCGGCGCTGCCGCGCCCGGGCAGCCTGGACCAGCTGCGCGAGCTCACCGCCCGGATCATGTCCCGCCGGCTGGACCCGTCGCGTCCGTTGTGGGAGGTCTACTTCGTCGAGGGCCTCGAGGGCGGCCGGGTCGCGGTGCTCTCCAAGTCGCACCAGATCCTCGTCGACGGTGTCGCCACGGTCGACCTCGGCCAGGTCCTGCTCGATGTCGACCCGGGGCCTCGGCTGCTCGTCCCCGACGGCTGGAAGCCGGCCGAGGAGCCGTCCCCGACCAGCCTGGTGCTGGAGGCGCTCGCGGAGAACGCGCGCAGTCCCCGGACACTGCTGACCACCGCCGGCGGAGCGGCCGGTGCTGCTGTCCGGAGTGCCGGCTCGGTCGCAGGTCGGCTGGGCTCGGTGGCCGGAGCGCTGTCGAACCGTCGTACAGCACCGGACAGCCCGTTCAACGTCGAGCCGTCCGAGCAGCGCCGGGTGGTGCTGGTCAGGACCGCGCTGAAGGACTACCGCCGGGTCCGCCGCGTGCACGGCGGCACCGTCAACGACGTCATCCTGGCGACGTTGACCGGCGCGATCCGGGCCTGGCTGATGACTCGGGCCGAGTCGGTGGGCTCCGGTCGACGGATCAAGGCGTTGGTGCCGATGAGCGTGATCGACGAGGACCTCGAGCCGACCTCCTTGGGCTCGCAGGTGATCGGTCACAAGGTCGACCTCCCGATCGGTGAGGCCTCGCCGGTGATCCGGTTGCACCAGGTCTCCTACGCCCTCAAGGCGCACAGCGAGACCGGCAGGGCGGTGGCGGCCGACAGGATCGCCGGGGTGGCCGGCTTCGCGCCGACGACCTTCCACGCCCTCGGTTCCCGGGTCGCCGTCGAGGAGTCGGCCGGGGTGAACCTGGTGATCACGAACGTCCCGGGTCCGCAGTTCCCGATGTTCATGGCCGGTGCCGAGATGATCGAGACCTACCCGGTGCCGCCGCTGCAGCCGGGCTTCTCGCTGGCCATCGGCGTCACGTCGTACGACGGCGGGGTCTACTACGGCATCACCGCCGACCGGGACGTGCTCCCGGACATCGACGTCCTGGGCCAGTGCGTCCGGGAAGCGCTGGACGAGCTCGTCGACAGCGCCAGCGACGCGCGTCCTCGCGCTCCGCGGGGCCGCAAGAAGACATGATGGACCGATGAGGGTCTACGTCCCAGCCACGCTCGACGCGCTCACCGCGTTCGTCGAGCGCGGTTTCGTTCCTGGCAGCAGCGAGTACCTCACCGCGGACGACGACTCCGAGGAAGCAGAGTACGAAGCGATGTCTGCCGCCGCTGAGGAGGCCGCTGAGCTGCTCCAGGGCTGGGGCCGCCGGGTGGTCATCGTCGCCGAGGCGGTGGCACGTGGCGACGGCATCGCCGACATCGCGATGGCTGACGTCCTGGCCGTGCACGCCGACGTCGAGGACGTCGACCCGCTTGCCGACGACCTCCCCGAGCTGGCCTGGTTCGCGAGCCAGGAGATCGGCGACCTGCTGATCTGAGGGGTTAAGTGGTAGGGCCGATCTGGAACGTCCGATCAGGGTTGCCGACGGTCAGGAGAGCTGGATCGCGATGCCCTCGCTTGAATCGGTCGGTCACAACTGGCCGGTTGCTGGCTGAGCCCTCGCGCTCGGTGTTGTTTCCTGCACCGAGCTACGTCCCGGAGATCCCGGACAGTTCTCGGCATCGGGGTGGTGCTCACTGGTATGCGACAACCCGATGGAGCCCAACCCCAGCTGTCCGGCTGGGCCCCAGGATTTCGTTCGATACGGGTGCTGGTGACTAGTCGACGTTGGTGATGTCGGCGTGGCCATCGATGGAACCGATGGAGTCGCTTGCTGCGTTGTAGGCGGTGACGGTGAACGGCAGCCTGGGCGTGAGCCCGGTGGTGTCGGCGTCGTTGCAGGCGAACCCGGCGTCGCCGTTGACGACGCCGTCGACGGGGATCGTGACGGTGCTGGTCGCTGGTTCCATGCCGGTGAAGTACCCCTGCTCTACTCCGGCGGAGACCTGGATCTGGGTGGTCCCGGCCGGAAGTCCGAGGGTCACGGTGATCGGTCCGCTGAGCTTTCCGTGTGCGGCAGTAGTGCACCGGAACCCGACCGGGCTACTGGTCACGGTCGCGGTGACCGTGCCTTGCGTTGCTTGTGGTCTCACCGATGCGGACGCTGCTGACGGCTCGGAGGTGCTACCACTGGGACCTGTGGCGATCGCGGTGAAGGTGTAGGCGGTCCGGTTCGCCAATCCGGTCACGGTGCAGGCAAGCGGACTGGTCGTCGCAGAGATCGTGCAGGTGGCCCCACCCGGCGCTCCGGTCACGGTGTAGGTGGCTGCCGGGCGCCCGCCCGCACCTGGAGTCACGGTGACCGCTACGGACCCGTCGCCAGCCACGACACTGCCGATCGAGGGGACCGCTGGAGCCGGATCCGGGGTGAGCTTCTCGATCATCTGGTGGTAGGTGTCGGCGATGTAGACGTTCCCGGACCCATCAACCGCCACCCCCCACGGGTTGGTCAGGTTCGAGTTGGTTGCTGGGCCCGGTGTCGGGGCCCCTTGGTCGCCGTTGCCCGCGATCACGGAGAGCACCCCCGTGGGTGTGACCTTCTCGATCCTGTTGTTGTTGGTGTCGGCGATGTAGACGTTGCCGGACCCATCGACCGCCACCCCGGTCGCGCCGGTCAGGTTCGAGTTGGTTGCTGGGCCCGGTGTTGGGGCCCCTTGGTCGCCGTTGCCGGCGAACACCGAGAGCACCCCCGCGGGTGTCACCTTCTCGATCCTGTTGTTGTTGGTGTCGGCGATGTAGACGTTGCCGGACCCATCGACCGCCACCCCAGTCGGGCCGGACAGGTTCGAGGTGGTTGCTGGGCCTGGTGTCGGGGACCCATCGCCACCGTTGCCCGCGATTACCGAGAGCACCCCCGCGGGTGTCACCTTCTCGATCATGTTGTTACCAAAGCTGGCGATGTAGACGTTCCCGAACCCATCAACCGCCACCCCCTGCGGGATTCTTAGCCGCGAGTTGGTT
This sequence comes from Marmoricola sp., assembly GCA_025965315.1. GTDB lineage: Bacteria > Actinomycetota > Actinomycetes > Propionibacteriales > Nocardioidaceae > Marmoricola. The sequence continues at coordinate 4,084 of JAOPXD010000066.1, read as the reverse complement.
GCTGGGCCTGGTGTCGGGGCTCCGGACCCGCCGTTGCCTGCAATCACCGACAGGTCGCCCGCGGGTGTCACCTTTTCGATCCTGTTGTTGGAGGTGTCGGCGATGTAGACGTTCCCGAACCCATCAACTGCCACCCCGAACGGGTTTCTTAGGTTCGAGTTGGTTGCTGGCCCTGGTGTCGGGGCTCCGGCCCCACCGTTGCCTGCAATCACCGACAGGTCGCCCGCGGGTGTCACCTTCTCGATCACCTGGTTGTGGGGGTCGGCGATGTAGACGTTGCCGAACCCATCAACCGCCACCCCGAACGGGTTGCCCAGGTTCGAGTTGGTTGCTGGGCCGGGTGTCGGGGCTCCGGACCCACCGTTGCCTGCGATCACCGAGAGCGTGTACCCGGGGTCAGCAGCTCCGGCAGGAGACCCCGAGATCGCGACACCCGCAACAGTGGTGGCAAGGGCACCGGTCAATCCCAGAATCGCCCATCGGACTTTGCGAGCAGACACCATCAGAACCACACTCCGTAGCAACCAGCCCGAGCCGTGCACGGAGCTCGGCGGAGCCACGCTCGCTAGACGCAACCACCCCACGACCCGGTCGCCTACATCCGGATGATCGGCGTCTAGACACCGAATCGAACATCCCGCCGATCTCGGGCACCACACACCCGGATCAGGCCACATCGGCGGCGTACCAAGGACCCCTCGCGTAACTTGCGGGTCTGCAGACCGTTGGTCATTTCACTAGCCACACAATCGTGTGTCTGGTGCGGCTCGCCCTGGCCGTACCAGCTCTTGGGTGGGCGCCCTTGCCTATCGCTCAAACTCCCGGTTTCGCCGTCACTGCCCTGCAACGGTTGCTCACTGCGAGCTTTCGATCTGCGATCCCGAGGACGAACCAAGAGCTAGACAGGACAGCTGTGAGGATGTTGCCATCAGCGGCAAGCCCGAAGCACCAGACCGCTTGCTCTCACCTGCCGAAGCTGCTGCGGTCTTCGCTGTGGACCCGAAAACTGTGACGAGGTGGGCGGAGGCGGGCCGGCTCCACTCGGTGCGCACGGTGGGCGGACACAGGCGCTACCTAAGGTCTGACGTCCTGGCCTTGCGAGACGCCTTGCTCGAGCACGCCGCGCTCACCTCGACCTCGACCGCGACTCACAGCCTCGAACCAGCCCCAGCCTCATGGGAACCGCCCGAAGGTGGACACGACCATCCCAATCTCGACGCATCGCCTCGGTCCAACCGGCGTGTCGCCGCGCCCACTGCGAATGATTCAGCCGCCGCAGTGGTCGCTGAAGCAGTCGCCATCGCGATGGAAGCCGAGGCCCAAGCGGCAGCGGAGGCCGTGCTGGTCATTGCTACCGCCGCAGCCGCAGCCGCCGAGATGGCATCGGAGGCCGCAGCACGGGCGCGGGGGGCGCGAACGTTCGCCGCAGCACAGGCCGCACAGTTGGTAGCAACCGGTGCCGAGCAGTCCGCTGCGGTTACCCGGTCACGGGCTGAAGCTGCCGCGATCCAGGTCGCTCAGGCAGCCACCCGAGCAGCGTCGGTTGTCATTGCCGCAGGAATCCCCGGTCAAGAAGCCCATGCATCGGTGGTGGCACTGCTGGTAGCAGCCACGGTCGAGGCCGCCGCCGACACGACCGCACGAGAAACGGCGCTGGCTGCTGTGGCGGTTGCGAACACTGTGTCGGCCGCTGCCGCTGAGGTAGCTCAGACCGTTTCCACCGCTGACGCCGACGCGGAGGCCGAGGTCGCCGCTACAGCACAGGCCCTCGAAGGGACGATCGCCATCACCGCGGACCTGGTGGCTGCTGAAACCAGAGCTAGAGCCGAAGGCATAGCCATCGCAGCACGCGAAGCCGCCACCGCAGTCCTCTACCCCTGAATCAACGCTCGCCAAGTACCCATCTGTTCGCGGTGCGTGGTGCCCGAGATCGGCGAGATGTTCGATTCAGTGTCTAGACGCCGGGTAGGTGTCCTGGGTCGCTTGCGCTCCCGCATCCGAAGGGCGGTTTTGACCTGTGGATCTGAAGGCGGTCCGGCGCTTAGGACGCCAGCGAGCTGGTGACGCGATCGATCGCCACTCGAATGCCCGTCAGTAGTTCTGTTCGGGTCAGGTCATCCATGTCGCCGGGCCAGTAGGGCTCGAACCGTCGGAGTGCAGCGATCACGAGCTTGGCCTCGGCTGGCGTCAATTCGATCGATACGCGCTCGGTGTCGCTTCCGCTCATAATTTGACGGTACGCCGACCAAGTGCGCGAGACCATGGCTACCTCCGGATGCCTGAGCATCTGGCAGCATCGGGGGCATGGACGCGATCACGCACCCGCCGGCTCCCGTCAACGAACCGACCCTCGACTACGCACCCGGAAGCTCCGAACGAGACGCGGTGCAGGCTGAGCTCACCCGACTGACAGCTCGCACGACCAACCTGCCCGCCACGATCGGTGGGCGCCAGCGCAGCGGGGGAGGTGCGGAGTTCACCGTCGTCCAGCCGCACGACCATGCCTCGATCCTGGGGGTCTCCCGGCACTCGACCAAGGCTGACGCCGAGGCTGCTGTGCGCGCGGCAGCCAAGGCAGCAGCGGGCTGGCGGGCGCTGCCGTTCGACGAGCGGGCGGCGATCTTCCTCAAGGCAGCCGATCTGCTCGCGGGGCCGTGGCGCGCGAAGCTCAATGCCGCCACGATGCTCGGTCAGTCCAAGACTGCCTGGCAGGCGGAGATCGACAGCGCCTGCGAGCTGATCGACTTCTGGCGGTTCAACGTGCACTACGCGCGTCAGATCCTCGGCGAGCAGCCGATCGCGAACAGCAAGGGCATCTGGAACCGCACCGATCACCGGCCGCTCGAGGGGTTCGTCTACGCGATCACGCCGTTCAACTTCTCCGCCATCGCCGGCAACCTGCCGACGGCCCCGGCGCTGATGGGCAACACCGTCATCTGGAAGCCGTCGCCGACCCAGCAGTTCGCGGCGCACTTCACGATGCAGCTGCTCACCGAGGCCGGTCTGCCGCCAGGGGTGATCAATATGCTTCCGGGCGACGGCCTCGAAGTCTCCGAGGTGCTGCTGAACCATCGCGACCTCGCCGGGATCCACTTCACCGGCTCGACGCCCACCTTCCAGCGGCTCTGGTCGCACGTCGGGACCAATCTGGCGTCCTACCGGTCCTATCCCCGGATCGTGGGGGAGACCGGGGGCAAGGACTTCGTGCTCGCCCACCCTTCGGCCGACGTCGACGTGCTGAGGGTCGCACTGATGCGCGGTGCCTTCGAGTACCAGGGCCAGAAGTGTTCGGCGGCGTCGCGGGCGTACGTGCCCAAGTCGCTCTGGACCAAGTTGCGCGAGCCGCTGGTCGCCGAGACCGAGGGCCTCGCGATGGGCGACGTACGGGACTTCTCCAACTTCATGGGCGCGGTGATCGATGCCCGGGCGTTCGCCAAGCACAAGGCGGCCATCACGCGGGCGAAGCGGTCCCCGAAGCTCGAGGTGGTTGCCGGTGGCCAGTGCGACGACAAGGTCGGGTACTTCGTCCGGCCCACGATCGTGACCTCGACAGACCCGACCGATGCCATGTTCGCCGAGGAGTACTTCGGGCCGATCCTCGCCGTGCACGTGTACGACGACAGCCGGTTCGAGAAGGTGGCGGACCAGCTCGAGTCGTTCGCGCCGTACGCGTTGACCGGGGCGGTGATCGCCCAGGACCGGAACGCGATCGACTGGGCGAGCGAGCGGCTCCGGTTCGCGGCCGGCAACTTCTACGTCAACGACAAGCCCACGGGCGCGGTCGTCGGCCAGCAGCCGTTCGGGGGCGCGCGGGCATCGGGCACCAACGACAAGGCCGGGTCGGCCGACAACCTGCGCAGGTGGACGTCACCGAGGTCGATCAAGGAGACGTTCGTGCCTCCGAAGGAGCACGGCTACCCGCACATGGGATGAGGTCAGGCTCAGGACCCGGGCGGGTCCACTGGGCGTGGGGTGACATCGCGGGTGCCGGTTCGGTCTTTGAGGAACTGGTAGCCGTGGGGGCTACGCCAGAGGAAGACGCCGGGTTCGAGCATGGTGTAGGTCCAGGTGCTGAAGGTTTTGA
>JAOPXD010000017.1 GCA_025965315.1 Marmoricola sp. | reverse complement strand
TCCATGAACTGCGGCGGGGCACCGATGTCGAGCTGGAGGCCCTTGAAGATCGTCGGGACGTCGACGCCCTCGTACTTCAACGTCTGCTGCATCCGGCGGGTATAGATCGGGCTCGCGCCCATCCACTCCTCGATCGCGACCTGGGCCATCTCCTCGCGGCCGAACGCGCTGATGCACCAGGCCATCCCGGACCGGTCGATGAGCTGACCGATCAGCAGCAGCTCGGGGACCAGGACTGCGAGCTGGTCGCGGCTGAGCGATTCGTACCTGCTGGTGACCACGCTCACCGCGCGACCACCTGTACCGGCAGCGACGCATATCCACGCACGTTGGCCGAGTAGAACCGCGTCGGGTCGCCGTTCACCTCGATCGACGAGGCCTTCTCGATCAGGCGCTCCAGCGCGATCCTCGCCTCGAGCCGGGCCAGGTTGGCGCCGAGGCAGAAGTGCCGGCCGCCCCCGAACGCGATGTGCTTGGCCAGCTCCTTCGGGTCGCGACGGATGTCGAACTCCTCGGCGTTCTCGAACACGTCGTGGTCGTGGTTGGCAGCACCGATGTTGAACATCAGCTTCGAGCCCGCCGGGCAGGTCACCCCGCCGATGGTGAAGTCCTTGATCGTCAGCCGCGCCAGCAGCTGGCTGGAGGCCTCGTAGCGCAAGGTCTCCTCGATCCACGGCTCGACCAGGGAGGCGTCGCTGAAGACTGCCTCGCGCTGGTCGGGGTGACAAGAGAGGTTTGCCACGGCGTTGCCCAGCAGCTTGGTGGTGGTCTCGTTGCCGGCCACGACCATCAGGAACAGGAACGCCGTGAGCTCCTGGTCGGTCATCCGCTGACCCTCGTCCTCCGCGTTGATGAGTGCAGAGACCAGGTCGTCAGAAGGGTTCGCCTTGCGGTCGGCGATCAGCGCGCCGTAGTAGCTGAACAACCAGCCTGCGGCTTCGAAGCCCGCCGGCGGTACGTCGCGCAGGCCGTCCTCGCGCACGACCAGCAGGTCGGCGAACTTGCGCACCTCGTCGCGGTCCGCGACCGGCACGCCGAGCATCTCGGAGATCACGTCCATCGGGAACTTGCCGGCGAAGTCGGTGATCCAGTCGAAGCTGCCCTTGGCGATCGCGGCGTCCAGGTACTCGTCGCTGATCTCCCGGATCCGCGGCTCCAGGTCAGCGACCCTCTTCGGGGTGAACCCCCGGGAGACCAGCTTGCGCAGCCGGGTCTGCTCCGGCGGGTCCATGCCGAGGAACGAGGTGACCAGGTAGGCGCTCTCGTTCCACGCACTCGGGTCCAGCGAGACGCCCATCTTGTTGGAGAACGTGTCGTCGCTGCGGAAGGCCTGGTGCAGGTCGGCGTGCCGGGAGACGACCCAGAAGTCCTGCTCCTCGTTGTGGAACAGCGGTGCTTCGTCCCGCATCCGCGCGTACGTCGGGTACGGGTCGTCCTGGAGGGCGTGGTCGTAGTGGTCGAAATCGATCGGGCACTTGCCCGCCGGTGCTTCGGAGATCTCGGTCATCTCAGTGGCCTTCCATGATCACGGCGACGACGTCGTCGAGCCGTAGGGAGAGTTCTTCGTAGGTCATCAGGCCCATGCCGGCCTGGAGCAGCGCTCCGGAGAACGCGAGTGTCAGTGTTTCGACCACGCGCGGATCGGCCGGTTCGCCGATCGCCTCGCGGAACCTGTTCACGAACTCGGCGCCGATCACCAGGCGGAGCCGCTCGACCTCCGGGTCGGTACCGAGCAGGGCGATGTTCGCCGCCGTCGCGAGGTTCGGCGAGCGGCCGAGCATCTCCGACATGTGCCGGGTGACCACCCGGATCCTGTCCACCGCGGTCGGGCCCTCGGGCTCCGGACCGCGCTCGGTGACGATCCGGCGCCAGAACAGCTCGGCGAACAGGTGATTCTTCGATGCCAGGTACGTGTACGCCGTCGCCGGGGAGACCCCCGCGCGCTGGGCGACCGTACGGATGGTGAGCGCCTCCGGCCCGACCTCCTCGAGCTCCAACTCTGCCGCGGCCAGCAGCTTCTCCACGGTCTCTGCCTGGCGCGGGTTCAGACCCAGCCGCAGGTGCGAGGTGACGGCGTCGGAGGCAGAGCCAGAGGCGGAGGCCATCTCAGGCTTCCTCGGCCTTGGCGGCCTTGGCCTTGGCTCGCGCTGCCTTCGCGATGGTGTCCTCGACCAGGGCGTTCACCCGGGCGCCGATCGGCCAGCCGGCGTAGTGGCAGAGCAGGATCACGATCTCGCGCAGGGCGACATCATCGAGCTCGCCGCCGGCGTACGCGGCCGGGATCTGGATGCTGAGCACGTCCTGGGCTCCCTGACCGGCGAGCATCCCGATCAGCAACAGACGGCGGTCGCGGTCGCTGAGACCGGGGCGCTGCCAGATGTCCCCGAAGAGGTGGTCGGCGGTGTAGTGGAAGAAGTCGCCGTCCATGTCGTTCATCTCGAAGCCGTAGACCTGCTCCATCTTCTCCAGGCCCTTGCGGCGTACCTCGGGGAGGTCGTCGAACTTGCCCATCACTGCTCCCGTCCGTTCGTCGAGCTTGTCGAGACGTCCTGCGGCGGCAGCCCCAAGGCGCTGCGAAGGTTGTCCTGCGCGAAGTGCGCCATCGGTACGTCCACACCGAGCCGGTCGGCGAGCTCGATAGCGTGCCCGAGGTCCTTGGCGCCGAGCGCGTGCACGTGCTCGAAGATCGAGAGCCAGAAGTCGCCGGGCTCGATCTCCTTGGCGGTGTTGCGGAGCATGATCGCGCCGGGGCCTCCGGTGATCGAGTCGGTGTGCCGGACGATCTTGCCCAGCGCCGTCAGGTCGATCCCAGCGGCCTCGGCCAGGCGCAGGGCTTCACCGGTCGCGGTGAAGGAGACGAAGTGCAGCAGGTTGCGAGCGAGCTTGGCAGCGGTGCCGTTCCCGATCGGGCCGCAGTGCACGATCTCGCTGCCCATCAGGCCGAGCGGTCCCGAGGCGGCCGCGAACGCTTCGTCGGTACCGCCGACCATGATCGCCAGGGTTCCTTCAGCGGCGCCCATCGGTCCGCCGGAGACCGGAGCGTCGACCACGAGCAGGTCGTGACGACCGCCGAGGTCCTCGAGCCGCGGCGGCAGGTCGGGCGAGATCGTCGAGTGCACGGCGACGACCGTGCCCGGCCTGGCCGCACCGAGGATCTCCCCCATCACGTCGCGGACCTGGTCGTCGGTGTTCACCATCACCGAGATGAAGCCGCACTCGGCAGCGAGGTCGGCGACCGAGGACGCGATCCGGGCGCCGGCCTTCTCGGCCTCGGCGAGCGGTTCCGGCGCCAGGTCGAAGACAGTCAGGCCGCCCTCCCAAGCGGCGAGCCGGAGCGCCATCGGCTTGCCGATGTTGCCCAGACCGATGAACCCGACCCTGGTCATGCCCGGAAGACCTGTCCGCCGTCGACGTCGAGGATCTGCGCGGTGATCCAGGACGCCTCGTCGGAGAGCAGGAACAGGCAGGCGCCGACCATGTCCTCGGGCTGGCCCATCCGCTTGATCGCGAGGCTGTTGCGAACGATGTCGTGCGCAGCGTCGCCGGCCTGGGTGCGGGTGGCGGCGGTGTCTGTCGGGCCCGGGGCGATCGCGTTGACCCTGATCTTCTGACCACCGAGCTCGTGCGCGAGCTGCTGGGTCAGGCTGTTGATGCCGGCCTTCGCCAGACCGTAGAAACCGGAGTACAACCAGGCCGCGGTCGAGGACTGGTTCACGATCGAGCCGCCGCCCCCCTTGGCCATGTGGCCGTAGACCGCGCGGGTCACGACCAGGGCGCCGTCCATGTTCACGCTCATGAACTTGCGGTAGTAGTCCCAGTCGACGGTGATCAGCAGGTCGAACTGCATGTCGCCGTAGATCGCAGCGTTGTTGACCAGGTGGTCGATCCGGCCGTAGGCAGCCATCGTGGCATCGGCCATCGCCGTCGCGGACGCGGCGTCGGAGACGTCGGTACGGACGAAGATCGCCTTGCCGCCGGCCTCCTCGATGGTGGCGACGACCTGCTTGCCCGAGTCCTCGTTGAGGTCGGCGACCACGACGGAGGCGCCTTCGGCGGCGAGCGCCTTGGCGTACGCCTCACCGATGCCCTGGGCTGCTCCGGTCACGATCGCGACCTTGTTCTCGAAACGCATGCTGTTCTCTTCTCAGCTCGTGGGGGTGGTCAGGCGGGTTCGGCGATGGTCTTGGTCTCGAGGTACTCCTCGAACCCGGCGACACCCATCTCGCGACCGATGCCGGACTGCTTGTAGCCACCGAACGGGGCGTCCGGTGAGAACCAGACCCCACCGTTGACGGCCAGGGTGCCGGTCCGGATCCGGGCGGCGACGGCCTTGGCGCGTTCGAGCGAGCCCGAGTCGACCGAGCCGGAGAGCCCGTACGCCGAGTCGTTGGCGATCCGGACCGCGTCGTCGTCACCGTCGTGCGGGATGACGATCAGCACGGGCCCGAAGATCTCTTCCTGGGCCAGCCGCGAGGTGTTGTCGAGACCGGCGACGACGGTCGGCTCGATCCAGTAGCCGTCCTGGTCGATCACCTTGCCGCCGGTGGCGAAGGTGCCGCCCTCGGCGATCGCGATCTTCAGGTACTCCTCGACCCGGTCGCGCTGGACGGCCGAGATCACCGGCCCGCAGATCGTGCCCGGGTCGGTCGGGTCCTTGGCGCCGATCGACTCCATCGTGGCCGCCGCCACCTGGACCGCCTCGTCGTACTTCTCGCGCGGTACGACGAGCCGGGTGGTGATCGCGCACCCCTGACCTGCGTGGATGCACGCGGCGAACGCGGTCGCTCCCGCAACGGCGGCCACATCGGCGTCATCCAGCGCGATCGCGGCGGACTTGCCGCCGAGCTCGAGGAACACCTTCTTCAAGGTCGGCGCGGCGGCGGCCATGATCGCCCGGCCGGTCGCGGTCGAGCCGGTGAAGGACACCATGTCGATCCGCGGATCGGTGGTCAGGACAGCCGCGACCTCGTTGGAACGCGGGCTGACCACGTTGAAGACGCCTGCCGGGATGTCGGTGTACTCGGCCACCAGCCGGCCCAGCTCGCAGGCCAGCCACGGGGTGTCCGGCGCCGGCTTGAGGACCACCGTGCAGCCGGCAGCCAGGGCCGGGGCGACCTTCGCCAGGTTGATCTGGGTGGGCACGTTCCACGGGGTGATCGCGGCAACGACGCCGACGGGCTCGCGCCGTACGGTCCGACGGCTCTTGATCCCCATCGGCGAGGCGATCCCGAGGTCGGTCTCGAACTCGTAGGACTCGGCGGTGTCGGCGACGAAGGTGAGGCCGTCGACGGGACCGTCGAAGCCGGCTGCGCTGATCATGAAGCCGGGCATCCCGACCTCGGCCGTGGTCAGGGCGCGGAAGTCGTCGGCGTTGTCGTACAGGGCCTTCTGGAGCTGGCGGATGCAGCGCACCCGGAGCTCGGTGTTCGTGGACCAGTCGGTCTCGTCGAAGGCCCGCCGGGCAGCCGCGATCGCAGCCTCGACGTCGTCAGCGGTGGCGTCCGGGGCGACGCCGATCTCCCGGCCGGTGGCCGGGTTCAGGATCGGGTACGTCGTCCCGTCGCTGGCCGCGGTGAGCTTGCCGTCGATGAGCAGCTGGGCTGCGGGCGTGGTCATTTCTCGATCTCCGTTACGTCCTGGGTGCTCGGCTTCTGAGATACGTAGTCCCCACGCTCGACCGGCGGCGGCCAGACCGGCGAGGGGATGTCCTCGTACTTGTAGTGACCCGGCACGCCGAGCCCGGCCACCGACATCCGCTTGAGCAGCGTCTCCGGGGCCTTGTTCGCCTTGATGATCTCCAGGAAGGTGTGCGCGGTCGACGGCATGTCGAACCAGTCGCGCTGCCAGGCGAACTTCAGCTGGCCCTCGTCCGGACCGGACGTCTGGCGCTCGACGCCGAACCAGGAACCCCCGATGCCGAGGATCTCGAACTCCTTGCCGGCGTCGTCGAGGATGCCGGACTTCTGCTTCCAGAAGCCGACGATCATCCCCTTCTTGTCGTCGATCAGCGAGGCCTGGTAGTCGTAGTGCCAGCCGTCGAGGCCGTCCATCTCGATGCCGATCGCGTAGTCGCGGATCTGGTCGCGACCGACGGCCATGAAGTGCTCGTCGACCGAGTACATCCAGCCGTAGGTGGCGTCGACCGCATAGTGCTCGGCCATGATCCGCCAGTCGCCGATCCGCTCGGCCTCGCGGTTGACCTCGAGCCAGGAGTCCCAGAACTCCTCGAGCTCGGCGCGGGTGAACCCACCGCCGGTAGCGCTTGTCACGGCGTCGTTGTTGGTGGTCATCATTCGTCCTCCAGTGAGAGAGCCATGGCGGGGCAGTACTTGATCGCGTTCAGGACCTGGCCGCGCAGCTCGCCAGGAGGGTGCTCGTCCAGGACGATGACGGTGTCGGTGTCCTCGTCGAGGCCGAAGACGGCGGGTGCCTCGTGCTGGCACATCTGGTGTCCCTGGCAGAGCTCCAGGTCCGCGGCGACCCTCATCAGGCGACCCTGCGGCGGTAGCGGACCTTGGCGGGGCTGGCCAGCTGGATCACCATCTTGGAGGTGTCGTCCTGGTAGGACTCGGACGGCTGCGTCATCTCGAACTCGTAGTCGCGCAGCAGCACCGAGAAGATCGCCTTGAGCTGCATCATCGCGAACGCGTTGCCCACGCAGCGGTGCTTGCCGGCGCCGAACGGGATCCAGGTCCAGCGGTTCTGCAGGTCGGCCTGGTTCGGGTCGAGGTAGCGCGACGGATCGAACCCGTCGGGGTTCGGGAAGTCCTCCGCGATCCGGTTCGAGACCCGCGGGCTGGCGCCGACCATGGTCCCGGCCGGCAGCAGGTGGCCGCCGATCTCGAAGTCCTCCTGGGCGACCCGCAGCAGCAGGATCAGCGGCGGGTGCAGCCGCAGCGTCTCCTTCAGAGTGGCTTCCAGGTTCGGGATCGAGCGCAGTGCCTGGAAGGACACCTCCGCACGACCTTCTGGGCCATCGGCGTACAGGTCGTCGAGCTCGGCGACGATGTCGCTCATCGCGTCCGGGTTGCGGAGCAGCTCGATCAGCGTCCAGGCCGCGGTGCCCGAGCTGGTGTGGTGCCCGGCGAACATCATCGAGATGAACATCCCGGTGATCTGGTCGGTGCTGAAGTGCTCGCTGCCGTCCTCGGCCTTCAGCGAGATCAGCACGTCGAGCAGGTCACGCTCCTCGCGGGGCACCTTGCCGCGGACGTGGCGCTTGTCGATGATCGCCTGGACGAGGTCGACCAGCTTGAGGCGGGCGGCGTCGCGGATCTCGAAGGACTCGACACCCTTCATGTACGGGTCGACGTAGGCCAGCGCATCGGTGCCGCGCTCGAGCTCGTGGTAGTACTCGGCGAACCGGCCGTCGAGCTCGGAGCGGAACGGCATCCCGATCAGGCAGGCCGAGGTCGTGTAGATGGTGAGCTCGGCGAAGAACGCCAGCAGATCGATCTCACCGCTCTCGCCCCACTGGCCGACCATCTGGTTGATCTCGTTCTCGATGGTGGCCGCGTGGCCGCGCATCATCTCGCCCTTGAGGGCCTGGTTCTTCAGCCCTTCCGAGCGCTGCTCGGGAGTGGTGTCGAAGACGACGCCCTTGCCGAAGATCGGCGTCATGAACGGGTACGCCGCCGCCTGGTCCAGGATCGAGTCGGGCGCCCGGAAGAACGCCTCGTTCGCCTCGGCACCCGTGACCAGGACGACGTCGCGGTCGGCCAGCCTGAACCGGCCGATCTCGCCGCACTCGTCGCGGACCCGGTGCAGCAGGTCGATCGGGTCGTCGCGCAGGTCCTCGAGATGGCCGTGCTCGGAGGTGGGGAAGCGGCGGGAGACCTCACGGATCTCCTCCACTCCGGCGACAGTCGTGGTCACTTCTTCTCCAAAGGGGCTTCAGGATTCACTTCGATGAGGTTCAGGTGCACGCCGCGCGGCGCGCTGACGATGGTGGCGATCGCGTCGGCGAGTGCCGCCGGCTTGAGGAAGTGCGAGTGCCGGGCGTGCCCGAACTTGATCCAGCCGTTCAGGACGTCGGCCGCCGCCTCGTCGGCCCAGTCGGTACCCATCTCGCTCCAGGTCGGGCCCGGGCGGACGATGCTGGTGCGCAGGCCGGTGCCCTCGAGCTCCATCTGCATCGCGTGCGCCATCCCCTCCAGGCCCCACTTCCCCGCGGCGTACGACGACATGAACGGCCGGGCGCGGACGGCGACGTCCGAGCTCACGAAGACGACGTCCCCGCGCTGGCGCTCCACCATGCCGGGGACGAACGCGCGGACCAGGCGGTGCGGCCCGATCAGGTTCAGGTCGATCTCCGCGGCGAAACGCTCGGTCGGAACCTGGTGGATCGTGCCGGGCGCCACGTGGCCGGCGTTCGAGACCAGCACCTCGATGTCGCCGAGGTCTGCGGCGACGGCCTTGGCGAACGCCGCGACCGAGGCGTCGTCGGTCACGTCGAGCTGGTGCGCGACGGCTTCGCCACCGGCGGACCGGATCTGCTCGACGATCTCGTCGCACTTGTCCACGCGCCGGGCACCGAGGGCGACCGGGAAGCCGGCTGCCGCCAGGGTCAGCGCAGTGGTCGCACCGATGCCGGACGAGGCACCGCTGACGACGACCGGGCGACGGTCAGGGTGAAGGGGCTTGGGCATCAGCTTCGCCAGCAACTGGACACTTGATTGGACACCTGTCCAGTTATAGTCGGAAGATCAGGCGTCTGCAAGAGTTCGAGCAGATTCAGTCCCGTTCCCGTCGAGAGGTTCCCTTCAGTGAGCGCACAGGTAGCAGTGGTCATCGGCGGCGGGTCCGGCCTCGGCCGGGCGACCGCCCTCGCCCTGCACGCGGAGGGCTACCGGGTCACGGTCGCCGATGCCAATCTCGCCGGGGCCGAGGCAGTGGCCGCCGAGTTCGGAGGCACGGCAGCCAGCGCCGACGTGACCGACGAGAAGGCGATCGAGTCCCTCTTCGCCGACGTCCTGGCACGCGAGGGGTCTGTCGACGTGGTGGTGAACACCGCCGGCATGAGCGGGTTCTCGGCGATCACCGACCACGACGTCGCCGAGTGGCGCACCGTCATCGACGTGAACCTGGTCGGCGCGATGATCGTGATCAAGCACGCGGCCCGGGTGATGGGACCCGGCGGCTCGATCGTCTCGCTGACCTCGCTCAACGCCCGACAGCCCGGCGCCGGGCTGTCGGCGTACTGCGCTGCCAAGGCGGGGCTGTCGATGCTCACCGGCGTGGCTGCGCTGGAGCTGGGACCGCAGGGCATCCGGGTGAACGCGATCGCTCCCGGCCTGGTGATCACCCCGCTGACCGAGGGCATCCAGATGGTGCCGGGCGTCCAGGAGGACTACGTCGAGAACACCCCGCTCGGACGGGCCGGCACCCCGGAGGAGATCGCCGACGCGGCCGTCTACCTGTGCTCGTCGAAGGCGTCCTGGATCACCGGCGAGGTGCTCGACATCAACGGCGGCGCGCACCTGATGCGCTACCCGGACATCGGCAAGCACCTCACCGCGATGCTCGGCTGAGAGACGTCGGGCCGGTGAGCTTCGACTACGACGTCGCGATCGTCGGTTCGGGTTTCGGGGGCAGTGTCGCCGCCCTGCGCCTGACCGAGAAGGGCTACCGGGTCGGCGTCCTCGAGGCCGGTCGTCGCTGGGAGCCGCAGGACTTCCCGGACACCGGCCGGGACCCGCGCAAGATGCTCTGGGCGCCGCGGCTCGGGATGACCGGCACGATGCGGATCTCGCCGATCGGCAGAGCCACGATCGTCACCTCGGCCGCGGTCGGGGGCGGGTCGATCATCTACGGCAACACCCTCTACGATCCGCTCGAGGAGTTCTGGACCGACCCGCAGTGGGCGCACATCACCGACTGGAAGAGCGAGCTGGCGCCGTACTACGACCAGGCCAAGCGGATGCTCGGCGTGACCGAGAACCCGCGCACCACCGCCGGCGACGACATCCTGCTGGAGATCGCCGGCGAGCTCGGTGTCGCCGATACCTTCCACCGCACCCAGGTCGGGGTCTACTTCGGTGAGCCGGGGGTCGAGGCACCGGACCCGTTCTTCGGCGGCGCCGGACCGGCTCGGACCGGCTGCGTGCACTGCGCCCGCTGCTTCACCGGCTGCCCGCACAACGCCAAGAACACCCTGCTGACCAACTACCTGTACCTGGCCGAGAAGGCCGGCGCGGTGGTGCACCCGTTGACCACGGTCACCGACGTCCGGCCGCTGCCGGGCGGCGGCTACCAGGTGACCACGGTGCGCTCGGACCGCTGGGTACGCCGGGAGCACCGCAGGTTCACTGCCGAGCAGGTGGTGTTCTCAGCCGCGGCGCTCGGCACCCAGAAGCTGCTGCACCGGCTCAAGGACGACGGCGCACTGCCCAACCTCTCCGACCGTCTCGGCGAGCTCAGCCGGACGAACTCCGAGGCCGCGGTGATGGCCACCAGCCGGTCGCGCTACGACCTGGCGGACGGCGTCGCGATCAGCTCCTCGATCCACCCCGAGCCGCAGACCCACGTCGAGGTGTGCCGGTACGGGCCGGGGCAGGACTCGCTGCTGGCCAGCAGCGTCCCGCTCGTCGACGGCGGGCCCTACCGGGCGCTCCGGTTCGGCCTGATCATGCTGCGGCACCCGATCGCCCAGCTCAGGACGGCGATGCGCCCCCGCAAGGCGGAGCGGACCGTCTTCATCCTGGTGATGCAGTCCCTCGACAACTCGCTGACGTCGTACCTCAAGCGCGGCCTCCTCGGCCGTCGGCTCGCCACCCGGCAAGGCCCCGGTGAGCCGAACCCGGACTGGATCCCGGTGGCGCACACGATCACCCGCAGGTTCGCCGAGCGCATCGACGGCGACCCGCGCGGATCGCTCGCGGATCCGTTCAACAAGCCGGTCTCGGCGCACTACCTCGGCGGCGCGGTGATCGGCCTGACCGCCGACGACGGCGTGATCGACCCCTACCAGCGGGTGCACGGCTATCCCGGCCTGCACGTCATCGACGGCTCGGCGGTCACCGCCAACCTCGGGGTGAATCCGTCCCTGACGATCACCGCCCAGTCCGAGCGGGCCGTCGCGCTGTGGCCGAACAGGGGCGAGCCGGATCCACGTCCGGAACCCGGTGCGCCGTACCAACGGCTGGCGCCGGTCCCACCCCGTACGCCGGCGGTCCCGGCCCACGCTCCCGGGGCCCTCCGACTCGGTTGAACCCGATTCGGCACCCCCGATCGGGACCGGTATGCTTCTCGACCGTTGGCCAGGTAGCTCAGTTGGTACGAGCGTCCGCCTGAAAAGTGGAAGGTCGGCGGTTCGACCCCGCCCCTGGCCACCACCCCGTAGGTCGCTGACCTGCAGCAAGACCCCCGTCGCCTGCGACGGGGGTCCTTGCGTTGGTGGTGTCGTCGCCATGGCATGCCCAGTTTACGATACGGACCTGTGTCGTATCGTGCTAGTTTCAGGGCGTGGGAACAACGAGCACCGTCACTACCGGAGAAGCTCCTCGGGGCCGCCCTCGGGACCCGAGCCGCGACGAGGCGATCATCGACGCCTCGATCGACGTCCTGGTGCGCGACGGTTATGACCGCTTGTCGATGGAAGGCGTCGCGTTAGCCGCGGGCGTCGGCAAGGCAACGGTCTACCGCCGGTGGAGCAGCAAGGCCGAGCTCGTCATGGACGCGATGACAACCCTCAAGCCCGCCATCGACAGCATCGACACGGGCACGCTCGACGGCGACATCGAGCTGCTGATCGTCACGGCGTGCAGCCCGCACTCGGAGCTGCTGCTGCAGGTGATGGCGAGCATCTGCTCAGCCCTCCCCCGGGAGCCCGAGCTGCTCGATGCTTTCAGGACCCGCTTCACAGAGCCCCGCATCGCACGCATCAGTGACCTGCTCGTACGTGCCCGTGACCGCGGCGAGCTCGGGGCCGAGGTCGACGTGGCGATGGCCGCAAGCCTGGTGCCATCGCTCATGCTGCAACGCGTCCTGATGACCGGTCAGCCGGCCGGACGTGCCTACGCCGAGCAGGTGGTGGGCAGCGTTCTGCTCCCGGTACTCGGACGTCCGCCGCGCCCCTCGATCAGCACCGACTCCCCGACCACCGATTCGGAGACCACCCATGACTGAAGCACCTCCGTCAGAGACAACCCGCAACGGCGGGGTCGCCCTGGCCGTGATCTGCGTCGCGCAGCTGATGGTCGTCCTCGACGCCACCGTGGTGAACGTCGCGCTGCCCAGCATCCGCCGCGACCTCCACTTCTCGTCCGACAACCTCACCTGGGTCGTCACGGCCTACTCACTCGCATTCGGGGGACTGCTGCTGTTCGGCGGACGCACCGGCGACCTCTTCGGTCGTCGCCGCATGTTCATGATCGGCATCGGGCTCTTTGCCACGGCATCTCTCGTCGGAGGGTTCGCCACCAGCGAGGCGATGCTGATCATCGCCCGCGCCGCCCAGGGCGCCGGCGGCGCGATCGCCGCACCCACCGCACTCGCGCTCCTGGCCACGACGTTCACCGAGCCCGCGGCACGCTCTCGCGCCTTCGGCGTGTTCGCGGCCATGGGCGCATCAGGCGGCGCCCTCGGGCTGCTGCTCGGCGGAGTGCTGACGGACTACGCCAGCTGGCGCTGGGCCCTGTTCATCAACGCCCCGATCGGCGCGATCGTGCTGTTCCTGACGCCGCGCGTGCTCAACGAGTCTCAGGGCTCCGGCACGAAGCTCGACCTTCCGGGCGCGATCACCGTCACCGCCGGGATGTCGACCATGGTCTACGGACTGACCAAGGCCGCCACCGACGGCTGGGGCTCCACGACCACCATCGTCACCCTCGGGATCGCTGCCGCACTGCTGGTCGCGTTCGTGATCATCGAGCACACCTCGACCCATCCACTGATGCCGTTCCGGATCTTCTCCAACCGCAACCGCACCGGTGCTTACCTGATCATGCTCTTCCTCGCGGCTGCGATGTTCACGACGTTCTACTTCCTGGCGCAGTACCTGCAGAACGTGCACGGTTGGAGCCCCTTCCACACCGGCGTCGCCTTCCTGCCGATGCCGACGACGATCATGTTCATGTCCATCGTCGTGGTGCGGAGGCTGATCCCGAAGCTCGGCATCCGTCCGTTCCTCACCGCTGGACCGATCTTCGCCATCGTGGCGATGGTCTCGATGTCACAGCTCGACGCGACCAGCAGCTACTGGCCGTTCCTGGGCTCGCTCCTGCTGCTGGGCATGGGCATGGGATGCAGCTTCGTTCCGCTCACCATGACCGCCGTCAACGCTGTCGAGGCACACGAGACCGGCCTTGCCTCGGCGCTGCTCAACACCGGCCAGCAGATCGGCGGCGCCATCGGCCTCGCCGCCTTCGGCACCGTCTTCGTACACGCCGCGGCCAACCGCGCCCAGGAGATCGGCCACCGCGCAGCCACCACGACGGGCAAGGCGGACATCTTCGTGGCCGGCCAGCAACATGCCTTCGAGGCTGCGATCGTGGTGACGGTACTGGCGTTGATCGCGTCCCTGACGCTCATCCGCGTCAACAAGGTCCCCCAGCCGGCCCCGGCCACTGCCCCGGCGCTCGCGGACTGACTGCTACTCCGACACTCGATCAGATGAGACTCGCGACGGATGGCACGGAGGCGCAAGGCCCCCTCCGGGCGCCGACCCCCTGGGGTAGATCAGGCGCGCGGGCAGACAAGGCGATCGCCCTGCTGATCGGGCTGTACATCGTGTACTCGCTCGCCCTGTGGCCGCTCGTCCCGGCGCTGATCGGGTCGCACCCGCTGCTCCTGGAGATCTTCAGCGGGTCGACCTTGGCCGAGGTCACCGTCGGGGCGCACAGCCGGCTGGGTGAGCTACCGATGTGGCTCGCGGTGCTCGCCGGACTCCCCAGCACGATGGTCTTCGACTGGGTCTTCTGGTGGGCAGGGCGCCGGTGGGGTGACCGCGCGCTGCACCTGCTGCTGGGCCGCGCATCCTCGCCTCGTGGTGTGGCCAGACGCGAGGCGCGCGCGGCCCGGCTCGAGCGCATGGCCGAGCGGTTCGGTCCTGCCGCGGTCGTGCTGGCCTACTACCTGCCACTGCCGACGGTGCTGGTCTACGCGGCTTCGGGCCTGGCCGGGATGCGGCTGCGCACCTTCCTGGCACTCGACGTACTCGGCACTCTGCTGTGGGTCGGCCCCGCCGTCGCCCTGGGCTACTCGATCGGCAAGCCTGCCGTGGATGTGGTCCACCGGATCGATCACTACTCCACGCTCCTGACCATCGGGCTGGTCCTGGTGATGATCGGCATCAATGCCCGGAGACGTGTCCTCACACGCAGATGACGCCTCGAGCCCGCAGAGCGAGCCCCCAGGATCGCGACCTTGCGAGAACGCAGGACCGTGCCCGGCGCCACCGAAGCCAGAGCGACCGGCAGACCTCCGGCCGCGCTGCTGCAGCTCAACCGGGCCGGCGTGCCACGTAGGCAGTTCCGCTGTACCTCAGCACCTCGGTGTCGTCGTGCCAGAGCACCACGCTCTGGTGCACCAGCGCCCGGTCCGGGCCCTTCTCCTCGACGGCGTCGACCCGCAGGGTTCCGCGCAGCTCCATGCCGGGTCGCACCGGGCTGGTCATCTGGAGGTCGGTCAGCGACCTCCCGGCGATCACCGCCCATTTCTGGAACAGCCCGGTCACCGCAAGCCGCTGGACGATGGCCAGTGAGTGGATCCCGCTGGCGATCAGGCCGCCGAAGACACCCGCTCTGGCGACGTCCTCGTCGACGTGGAACCCCTGCGGGTCCCAGCGCGAGGCGAACTCGACGATGTCCTCGGCGGTCACCAGGTAGGTCCCGAGCTCGTGGGTGACTCCCTCGACGAGGTCCTCGGCGTACAGCACGGTGACATCCTCTCAGGAGGCCGGGTCTCGTGCTTTGGGTGAGGGAGCCCTAGGCTCCGCACCATGAGCGACCTCAACGAAACCGCCCGTACGACGATCGCAGCGCCGGCGTCGAAGATCTTCGCGATCCTGGCCGACCCGCGGCAGCACCCGCTGATCGACGGGTCCGGCACGGTCCGCGACTCCATCTCCGGTCCTGAGAAGCTGGAGCTCGGCTCCAAGTTCGGGATGAACATGAAGCAAGGTGCGCCGTACCGGATCAAGAACAAGGTCGTCGAGTTCGAGCAGGACAAGCTGATCGCCTGGCGCCACCTGGGCAAGCACCGCTGGCGCTACGAGCTCACTCCGACCGCCGACGGCGGCACCGACGTCGTCGAGACCTGGGACCTGTCGCACCTCGGCGGTCTGGGCCAGCGCGTGCTGCACTCGCTGTTCGGCGAGCGGACCGCCGCAGCGCTGCCCGCGACCCTGGTCAAGCTGAAGGCTGCTGCCGAGGCCGACGCCTCGGCCTGATCGTCACCCCTGCGGCTGGACCAGGTTCCACTCGATCCAGCCCAGGCCTCTGCGGCCGTCAGCGGTCGTGACCCGGGCCATCGCTCGCTGGAAGTGCGTGACCCGGCCGTCCGGCGCCGTCAGCAGCAGCGGTCCGAACGCGAGCGGCTCGACGTCGAGCACGGCGGCGCGCGGCTCGGTCGCCAGCTGCGCCGAGGTGACCAGGCCACCGGGACCGAACTCCTGGGTCGTCGTACCGCCCTCGAGCTCGACGACCGCGCCGCCGCGCTGCTCGTAGCCGACCGCGAAGCCGGGGATCTCCGGCGCGGTGACCGCGTGCGTCCGGGTGCCGTCGTCGAGGTGGAAGGCGCTCCACATCCAGTCGATGGCCCACCAGTCCCGCGACCCCCAGGAGTGATCGCGCTGGCCGGGACCGGAGAACGTGATCTCCTCCCCGTCGATCTCGACGGTCCCCCACACCCGGCACGGGATCTCGTAACGGGTCGAGGCCCGCCAGGCGTACGGCGCGCCGTCGGTCTCCCAGGCCAGGTCCAGCCGGACCGACGATGGAGACCCCTGC
>JAOPXD010000067.1 GCA_025965315.1 Marmoricola sp. | reverse complement strand
ATCGTGCCGGCCACGTCATCACGTCTCCTGACGGCGTTCTCGAGCGCTGCAACAGCGAGTGAGGACTTCATCCGTGAGTCGATCGAGTAGCCGACGATCCGGTTGGACCAGACGTCCTTGATCGCGCAGAGATACAGCTTGCCCTCGGCCGTCCAGTGCTCGGTGATGTCGGTCAGCCACAGCTGGTCGGGACGTTCGGCGGTGAAGTCGCGTTCGACGAGATCGTCGTGGACGGGCGGCCCGGACTTCTTGCCGTTGCGGCCGCGCTTCTTGCCGAACACCGACCACCAGCCGTTGGCCGAGCAGATCTTCCACACCGTCCGCTCCGGCACGGTGAACCCGGCGGCACGGACTTCGTCGACGACGAACCGGTAACCGAACTCCGGGTCGTCACGGTGGGCGTCGAAGATCGCGTCCCACAACTGGGCTTCGTCCCACTCGGCGCCGGTGACGGGCTGGGCCAGCCACCGGTAGTACGGCTGGCGGGCCAGCCCCAGAACACGGCAGCTGACGGTGACCGGGATCTGGTCGCCGGCCAAGTCGTTCACGAGTGGGTAGAACCTTTTCCCGGTGGGTTCGCCTGAGACAGATAGGCCGCCGCACGACGCAGGACCTCGTTCTCCTGCTCGAGCAACCGGATCCGCTTCTTCGCCTCGCGCAGCTCGGCGTTCTCCGCGTTCGTCACACCGGGCTTGATCCCGTCCTCGACGTCAGCGGTCTTCAACCAGTTCGACAAGCACGTCTCACTAATCCCGAAGTTCTTCGCGATGTCGACCAGGCGTTGGCCCGGCTCGCGGTTACGGGCCACACGAACGACGTCCTCGCGGAACTCACGGGGAAATGGCTTGGGCATAGGAACATCCTTCCCGCGCCGCATCGTGCGCGAGGCGATGCAAGACCCTTCCGGATCCCTTGCGCCGCCGGTGACACCCGAGGCATGGGAAGGGCTCGTCAAGGAGGCGTGCCGGATCCGACCGGGGCAGAAGTACCTGGTGGCTGGGTCGGCCGCCCATCCCCTTCGCGTCCTCATCGAGTCGCTGTCGCAGAACGACCCCCGACGCATCGCCGCACAGATCGGGGTCCAGGAATCCCCGGAGGGATGATCGACCGTGTCGTGAACGCCCGTCGGCTCCACGCCACGTAACGTGCGGACACGAGCTCTTTACGGGTCCTTGTTCCGGATGTGACCAACACGAAACATCTGGGGCGCTGACTTGAGTCATGCCCCAGCACGTGTTCGACAGCCACCGCCACATCGGCGCGCTGCCCGAGTTCCCCTTCTACGGCGGCCCCGCCATCCGTGCCGACGTCACGGCGAAGGAGACGGTCGGAGCGTTCTTCGCCGATCTCGACCGCGAGGGCACCGAGCGCGCGCTCGTCCTGCCGAACTACGGTGTCCCGGTCCCGGACGCCGCGTTCGACCTCAACCCGCTGGCGATCGAGGCCGCCCAGAAGGACGACCGCGTCAGCTGCGGACTCTGGGTCTCTCCCAAGGCATCGGACTCCGCCCGCAACGACGAAGCGCTGAAGCTCGTCGGCGAGTCGGGGGTCAAGGCGCTCAAGACGAGCTTCCTGCTCGGCGGCAGCCCGACTGATCCGGACTGCGCCGACGAGATCGACAAGATCTTCACGACCGCTGCGCAGCACGACCTCGTCGTCCACGTGCACACCTCGCCCGGCGCGGCCTCCGACGTCGACCAGGTCGGCACGCTCGTCGAAAGGTACGGCGACGACGCCAAGATTCACCTCGTCCACCTCGGGGGCGGCATGAGCGGTCACATGAAGCTCATCGGTGGCCGGCTCTTCGACTGGATCGAGGCCGGCAAGCAGGTCTACACCGACACCAGCTGGACGATCGGCTTCGCCCCGGTGTGGCTGGTGCAGGAGATCGAGCGGCGCGGGATCGGTCAGGACCGGATCCTGTTCGCGACCGACTGTCCCTGGGGCGACTTCGAGGGCGAGTACGCCCGCCTGGCCGCCGTCGCCAAGGACCCCGAGCTCGCGCACGCCTTCTTCCGCGGCAACTTCGAGCAGCTCTACGGCTGAATCACTCCCACATTCCCTGGCCCGCATGGGGCCAGCGCAGCACCCACCGCCCCCATCTCTCACAGGAGACGTCATGACCCAGTTCGACGAGCAGATCACCGCCAACATCGAGGCATCCATCGCCGAGATCGAGCACCCCTCGCTGCCCAAGGGCACCAATATCTACGGGTCGACCAAGATCTTCCCCGACTACCAGGCCGAGGAGGGACAGTCGTACTTCACCTTGATCCACGGCATCCCGCATGAGTCGTCGGTCAGCTTCGTGGCGATCCTGCAGGCGACCCGCGCGCTGCGCAAGGGCTTCGACACGGCGATCTACTTCTACGGGCCCGGCACCCTCGCGTGCTCGGCCAACCGCGGCTTCCCGACGACCGGCGACGACGGCTTCCCGGGCGAACTGAACATGAACGCCTCGCTCCAGACGTACATCGCCGAGGGCGGCACCGTGTTCTGCTGCCGCTTCGGCCTGGCGCTGCACGGCATCCGCGAGGAGGACCTGATCGAGGGCGTCATCCCTTGTCACCCCCTGGACGTCCAGGACGCGATCATTCACTACGCCCGCGAGGGCGCGATCATCAACTCCGTCTACAACCTCTGAGAGTGCACACATGACTGCAACGTCTGAGAGCACGCACGAGACAGCGTCTCGCTGCTCGGATGTCGGGCTCCGCACGAGCACACGAGTGGATGTCGCGATTCAGGGCATCCGACTGCTCGATGCGCCGGTCAGCCGGCAGTCGGGTGCGG